>DTYX01000991.1 GCA_012961655.1 Candidatus Poribacteria bacterium | reverse complement strand
CGAGCAGGGCGGGTTTTGAACCCGCTTCCAGTTTCGTACCTCCCCTGCTTATAGCACAGCCAGTTATCACGAAAGCCAATAATCCGTATAGTAAAATGATTTGTAATTTGGAACGTTGGATTTTCACGAACACAACACTCCTTTACTTTCGTGAACCATTTTTGGGAAAAAGGCAAGTTGGCAAAGTAGCAAAAATCTAAGGAATTGCCCTTGTACCCTCTTGCCATTTTACCATATAGCGCTATATTTACATCCTACGATTGCTCTTTTGCGTGGATGAGCTTATTGATGGCGTTGATATAAGCTTTGGCGCTAGCTTCTATAATATCGGTACTAGTGCCATGTCCAACGACGGTTCGACCGTTGCCGCGTATCTTGACTGTAACTTCACCGAGAGCATCTTTGCCTTGCGTGACAGCCTGGATGTTATAGTCGGTCAACTCCGCTGTGATGCCTGTGATTCTATCAATGGCTTTGTAAGCGGCGTCAACGGGGCCATCGCCACTAGCGGCTTCCTGGTAAATTTCATCATTCTGTTTCAGACCAACGGTTGCGGTCGGAATAGTACGTGAACCGCTGAGAATTTGGATGTATTCCAGGGTATACACATCGGGCACAAGGCGCATTTCATCCTGCATAATGGCTTCGAGGTCTGCATCATGCACCTCTTTTTTCTTATCTGCGACAGCGATAAATCGCTCATAAACCTTGTCTAAGTCTTCATCAGTTACTTCATAGCCAAGTTCAGCTAAGCGATGCTGCAGGGCATGGCGTCCGGAACGTGGTGTGAGAACAAGCATACTTGCTTTGATTCCGACATCATCAGGGTTTATAATCTCGAATGTCTGCCGCCGCTTGATAACACCGTCTTGATGAATACCTGAACTGTGCGCAAAGGCATTCGAACCGACAATCGCTTTGTTGGGCGGCACCACAATGCCCATGAGACGGCTCACTAACCGGCTAATGGGATATATTTCTTTGGTGTTAATATCGGTGTGTACATCATCAAAAAAGTCTCTGCGTGTCTGAATAGCCATAACCACCTCTTCAAGCGATGTGTTACCGGCGCGTTCGCCGAGACCGTTGATGGTGCATCAATCTGTCGAACGCCGTTCTTCACGGAAGCAAGGCTATTGGCGACCGCCATGCCCAGGTCATCGTGACAATGCACGCTGAAGATGGCCTGGTCGCTGTTTTTAACGTTAGCGCGAATGTCGCGTAGGAAGCGACCGAATTGTTCTGGCATCGCGTATCCGACTGTATCGGGAATATTGATGATTGAAGCGCCGGCTTCAATTGTCGCCTCGACTACCTCGTAAAGATACGACGGTTCTGTGCGCGCCGCATCCATCGGCGAAAATTCCACTGTCTCACACAGCGACCGCGCATAACTTACTGCGTCAACCGCCATCTTCAGTGTCTCAGCGCGATTTTTGCGCAGTATTCCTTCGATGTGGATATCAGAAGTCCCGACAAATGTATGAATTCGCGGCTTTTGAGAGTGTTTAATTGCTTCCCAACAACGCCTGATGTCCGGCTCAAGAACCCGCGACAGCCCACAGATTTCGGGCCCCTCAACCTCTTTAGCGATTCTTGAGACAGCTTCAAAATCACCGGGTGATGAGATGGGGAATCCCGCTTCGATGACATCGACGTTGAGTTTAGCGAGATGATGAGCTATCCGCATCTTCTCCTCAATATTCAGCGCCGCGCCAGGCGATTGCTCGCCATCCCTTAGAGTTGTGTCGAATATGAAAACTTTTGCTGACATTTTTATGCTCTCCTTTTGAATAGAAATCCCACCGGCCCCCTTTAATAAAGGGGGAGAGGTAAATTGAGTTTTATCTCCTTTAAGCTTTGGCAAATCGCCTTTCCGACAAGGTCCCCGTCGGAACGGGGCGGCGTCACGTAAAGGAGGTTCGGCAGTCGCCAACCCCACGCTCATCACCCCCTGTTCATACAAAAAAGCCCACCACCGATATTTCGATGATGGGCTTTAAAATCGTTATAACTGCTGATTGATTCTCTATTGTCACCGTTTCGACTGCCCACCATCTCTGAGCGTCAAAAGACGCAAGTCCAGTCCTAGTCCCAAAGCATAGAGACATAAATTACCATACAAATTTGCTTGGGATATTAAATTGGTGAGCAGTTGAGTCTGTCTCATAAGAGTTCTCTATCCTTCAAATTTCAATTCTTTTCACCACATTCGCGGTGGACACCGAATTCTTATCCCGAATTCACATTATACTAATATAATATCAGAAAAGGTTGGTGTTGTCAAGGAAATTTTTGGGATGGACTGACCCGAAAATTCAGTAAATG
>DTYX01000990.1 GCA_012961655.1 Candidatus Poribacteria bacterium | reverse complement strand
TCCGATCTTGCTCGATCTCACGTTAATATCAATTCTTTCGGCAATTCTTTCGGCAATTCTTATGATTCCTTTTACGTTAGCTCTCTCAATTTTCGGGTGAACCCAGCATTAAAAAAATCATCGATATATTCTTTAGATTAAAAGAAGTAGTAAAATCTGTGAAAAAAATGCTGTGAAATTTCATGTTCTTATGCTATGATATTTTTGCTAGTATATGGAACAGGTTTGACTGCACTAAGCGCCTATGCCGCCTTTATCAACTAATACGAAGGAATGGAAATTTATATGAACGAAAGAATTACAGCTATGCGAACTCGTGTGATGAGAAACTCTACTGTACCAGACCAAGAACACCAAAAGCTTCGCCAGGAATCATCTGAACCGTGAAATATTGCTTGAGGCGAAGCGCTATCCGGAGAAGCAGACGAATCTCATGGTGCGCGTCGCTGGCTACGGCGCCCCGTTTGTCTTCCTTTGTGATGACCTGCAGGACGAGATTATTTCTCGTACTGAGCACAGTCTTTGAAGATTAACGGTCTGCGATTCGATTTTTTAGATAGTTTCTAAATTTTTGAGTAGAAGAAATAGTCTGTCATTATTAACTAAAAGTTGAGTTGATAAAACAAAACAGAAAGGAGTTTAGCTATGGTTAAATGTGCTCTCATAAGCGGCAAAGGCATGGGCTTGATGCATGGTAGAAACTTCAACAATCATCCCGACGCCGAAGTGGTCGCGGTCTGCGATATGGACCCTGAACTTCTCGCAAAGGCAAAAGAGGAGTTTAAGACGCCCGGATATTCAAGCATCGAAGAGCTTCTGGCAAACTGTGATGCGGAACTTATGTTACTTATCGTAAACGAAACCCGGCGTATCCCACCGCTGCGGCAGCTTATCGCGGCTGGACGGAACGTATTTACCGAGAAGCCCCTCTGTGGCTTGGAGGGACAATTTCGTTTGCGGGAGGAAGATGCAGCCATCGCAGCGCCAGCCATCAAAGAATGGCGTGAATCTGGTCTGAAGGTCGGCATTGACTTTAACTATCGTTTCTTCCACCATTTCCGCAAGTTACACGATGACGTCCTGGCAGGTCGGCTGGGTGAGATAAAGATGGTGCGCGCTCGTGCGCACTTCAATTGCTGGTCGCACGTAATCGACCAGATACTCTGGACAATGGGACTGCCCGAATGGGTGAGCGCCATAGGCAATCCGAATGAAGCAGGCGGTTGGCAGCGCATGATTCATATAAAATGGCCCAACGGTGTGATTGGAGCTCTGGATGGAACGAACACCTGGGGTTACGACGACCATCCTCTGCGCGTCATGATTGTCGGGGATAAAAGCTACGCCGAAGCGCGCGGTTTGGACGGCTGGTACCGTCGGTGCAAGTCCAATGCGTGGGGTCAGGAAGTGGAAGAGTTTTGGGAAGCGGAGGAAGGAAAACCGGAGATGAGTGAATCTTTCCCCCGGATGGCCGACGGCGTAATCAAAGCCATGCTGGCGGACAAGGCTTTCCCAGCCGACGGTGAAGCTGCCTGGAACGAACTGGTCTTTGATGCCGCAGTGCATCGTTCAGCGTTGAATGATGGCGAACGCGTGCTGCTGGCAGAGGTAGAAAAGGCCGCTATG
>DTYX01000989.1 GCA_012961655.1 Candidatus Poribacteria bacterium | reverse complement strand
TTTGAAACTTGCGCTACATCTTGTTAGCAATCCGCTTGGGTTACATCTTAATTTCTTCTCATGGGGAATTTCTGTTTGTTGCAGAAAATTTTTTTATTGACAACAAACTTTATTTTTGTTATCATAACATATCAAATTAATTTTATCTCTTTTTTGTCTTCTGAAACAATGTGAGGTGCTTTTTACTTTTGAGGAAATCTGTTTTATTCTTTTGTTTTTTTGTTCTACTAACTGTAGCCAAGTTTGGTTTTGCCCAGAATGATGAGATACATCTAGTATCACCAATAGGTGCGGCTGTACGTTCTGCTTTTCTGCCAGGCTATGGACAGATATACACCGAAAGTAAAATCCGCGGCAGTATCTTACTCGTCTCCTTTGGAACTCTTATTGCCGGTGGTTTTATCTCGAGAAATTCCTATCAAAATATTTACCAAGATTATAGAGATGTAGCCTGGGAAGCTCTTGATAATCCGCAAGATAAGGCGCTTCAAGAACGTAAAGATCTTCTCTTTGATAGGTCCAACCAGCGTTTCAAGTTAAGCCAATTCTTATTTTTTGCATCGCTAGGAGTATGGGCGTATAGTGTTATAGATTCTTATGTGAGTGGCAATGTTTATAATGCGCAAGTAAAATCTGAAAAATTACTTGATGATATTAAAGGGATTGAGGAGATGAAATTTCAATTAGATGTTAAAAGAGAGCGGATTAACCTTATTGTGACCGCAAATTTTTAATGAATAATTTAGCTTCTGTAATCTACAAACTTTGAAGGGAAAACCGAGGATTTGAACAAAAGAAACACAGAGGAATAAAGTCTATTTTCGGAGGTGTTTAGAATGCGAAAAGTTTTTTTAGCTCTCTACTGCATTCTATTAGTCGCTACTTTTTTTAGCTGTGGTGATGTAGAGGAAATTACAAAGGAACGGCCAGAAGAAGCCTCAGAAATTAGTAAAGTTCTTAGAGAACGATGGCAAAAAGGATATATGACAGAGGATGTCGATTTGTATATGTCCGCTTACTGGCCAGATGGCTTCCTTTACCATTCAGACAATGGAACGGATTCTGATACAAGTGATGATATAATTTTTGATGATATTCAACTAGAACGAGAATCCGCAATTCGGGTATTCAGAAAATTTCAGGATATCGAAATAGAAATCTCAGAGCCTCCCAAAATTGAGATACTCAATACCGAACGCACCAAAGCCGAGGTTAGAAATCATTATAAAGTTCAATTTATCATAGCAGACGGTACTTCTCTGGAAGGTGGATATACAGGTTACTACGCTGAAGGCGATAGCATTTTTACTTTTGAACTAAAGAAAACAACAGACGGTGAGAGAGAATGGAGAATTACAGTTTGGAAAGATGAAGCCTATAGTCCAGAGGAAATCAACGCGGCAAATAATCTTCAGTAAAAAAGATTTGAAGGTGTAATGGCAATTCTTTGATGAGTTTTTTATTGCCATGCCGACAACAGGAAGAAAAGAAAAAGGAGTAGGAAATCTTGAAAGAATTTCCCCCCCTTTCTTTCTAATACAAAATTAGTTGTGTTTTCTATGGCTAAGAAGGAAGTTCATTTACGCGATTATTTAGCGGTTATACGTAAAAATGATTTTCTTATTCTTTTAAGCTTTCTTGTAATATTGGGTACTGCTTTAATAGTCGGTTTGCGTATACCCAAGGCTTATGAGGCTTCTGCGCTTATTCTTGTCTATCCTAATGGGAATTTCAATGTTCCTTCTGATAATCTATTCCAAAGTATGCTCTCAGGTGGCGTCAACCGCACTGAAATGGAAACTATTAACCGGCGGCTTATTACGGAATCTCTTTTGCAATCTGTAACAGGGAGTTTGGAACAAAATAAAATTAGAGGTGTCGAGTATCTCCCATCTATTGACGTTTTGAAACGTAGAATACGAACGGAAATTGTTCCAGATACACGTTTTATTAACGTTTCAATTCGGATGAAAGAGCAGGAGGGTGGAGAGCGCAATGCCGCGATCTTCATCAATAAATTAGTGGAAATGCTCCAAAATGTTCTTGATGAAGAACAAAACAGTGAAGCTCAATTTAGAATGTCTGTTATTGAGAAAGAATTGGATGATTTGAAAGCGAACTTATCAGAGCAAGAACAAAGGTTGCTCGCTTTTATGAAGCAGTACGGTATTCCTAATTTATGGTATGAACAACTTTCACAAAAGTTGGCGGAACGCAGAGATATTGTGGAACGGAGAGAGCAGACCTATGTTGCTCTGTCAAGTTCCGAGCTTGAATTGGATAAACTTCAAAAGGAGCTTGAGAATTATCCAAGTCTTATAGAATACTCTCGCACGATAAGTGATAACCCCTTATGGATAAAACATATTACAGCATTAGATGATATAGATGTTAAGATAGCTGATACGAAATCACGATTGGGTCCAGAATCACCTGACCTGAAAGGCTTAGAAGCCCAAAGACGTGAGCGAGAATCTAAACTACAAAATCTCATTGATAAAACGACATCTTCTATTACACAAGCTCTTTCCCCCACACATCTATCATTGCTAGAGGGCAAAATAACCGCTGAAATTAATCATATTCGCTCTAAAAATAGGCTCCAGCGATGCGATGCAAGGCTTGAAAAAATTGACGGGGAATTGGCTCAATTGATATCATCGGTCCCTGAAAAACAGTTTAAATTTGACCAACTTACAAATGAAATCGCCTCTCTCTATAAGATAAATAGTGAACTTTACAAACAAAAAATTGAAGCGCAAATGCTTATGGGAAGGTTCGGAGATGGCAGTCCGAATTTAAAAAATCATCCCTTCACCTCGTTCAAGGGCAGACCTAAAGGTGGCATCTCAGTCGTTGATAAAGCACATCCTCAAAAGGTACCTGTAAGTCCCAGACTCTCTTTTATTGCTGTTGTCGCCAGCATTGTTGGAATATCCGTTGGACTAGCTGCGGCATTTATGCTGGACTATTTTGATAATAGATATCATAGTCCCGAGGATGTAAAGAATGATTTAGATCTTCCTTTGTTAGGTTTGATTCCAATAAAGTCGGAAAGACTTGACCAAATAAAGCGAAACCGAACCCCGTTTAGACCTATCCTAAGAAAATTAAGAGAATCGGAGGTTGACCTCACGTTAGCTTTACCAGTGGAAGATAATCCAAAATCGCAGGTAGCCGAAAGTTACCGAGCTCTTGCCACTAATATCGGATTTGCTTGCCACGGGATGAGTAATCAAGCGATGATGATTACTAGCAGTAATTCATGTAATCGTAAATCATATAATGTGGCAAATTTAGGGATTGCAATGGCACAAGCCAAAGGACCTGTAATAATTATAGACTGTAATTTAAAGCATCCAATACAACATAAAATATTTGGAATCTCAGAAGATGAATTTAACATGCAGCCCTTGGAATCAGAGCGGGAAAGGTCGACTAATTTGGTTGGATTATACAATTTGCTCATTGACGATGTGCAAATTGATGAGGCAATCCAAAATACTAGGGTGCTTAATCTTGATTTAATCGCTTCTGGATATGTTCCTCCCAACCCTAGTGGACTTTTTAATTCACCGAAGATAACTGAAATTATCGAACAATTGAAGTCTTTTTATAATGTTATAATTTGCGATGGACCACCAGTTTTGCAGATGTCTGATGGATTAGTTTTGGCTTCAAAGTTGGATGGAATGATATTAGTTGTAGATTTGGAACAAATTTCCAAGGAAGTACTTAGGCGTACAAAAGAACAACTGAATCAATCAGGTGTGAATTTGCTTGGGGTGATATGTAACGGCGAGGATTATATTTAATGATTATTACAAAAATCGACGTTTTTCTGTCGAAATATGTTCCCTTCGGTCACCGACGCCTGTTGAAGTGTTTGTAGTAGCGCAA
>DTYX01000988.1 GCA_012961655.1 Candidatus Poribacteria bacterium | reverse complement strand
TTGTCCCACGCCCAGGAGCATTCTCGAAAAAAGTTGACGTTCTTTTTTAGAACTTACTTAACTGGGAGGTATACGTAAATGCAGCGTATTGCTCTAATCGGATGTGGCAGAATTGCACCGGCGCATTTGGACGGTCTGAAATCTTTATCCTCGCGGGCGAGTGTCGTGGCAATCTGCGACATGAATGAAAAACTTCGCCGAGAACGCCAACAAGCCTACAATATTCCCAATGGATTTGCGTCTGTTGCAGAACTGTTGGAATGGAATAAATTTGACATCGCGGCGGTCTTGACTCCGCCCGATGTGCGCGCTGAAGTTTGCGTGCCAGTGCTTAAAGCGAGGAAGTGTATGCTCGTGGAAAAGCCGTTTTCCCTTTCGCTTGATGAAGCGCGCACCATTGTACAGACAGCAGAACAAGCGGGCGTCGTACTCGCAGTTAATCAGAATTTCCGCTGGATACAGCCCGCGCCGATTCTCAGGGAACATATCCTGAACGGGAAAATCGGTAAGGTGTTGAGCGTACTGCTCGCGGATACGGTGTGGCGGGATGAGACCAGCGGATGGCGAAATAAAACCGCAAAATTGGCTCTGAGCGTAATGGGAATTCACTGGCTGGATAGAATTCGTTGGATTACCGGCGACGAAGGAGCGCGAATATATACTTGTTCATTAGTCAGCCAAATTTTAACCTCTGCCGGCGAAGATATTACCTCTACCGTTATCACCCTGCGTTCAAACGCTGTTGCGACATTAGTCCACCACTGGGCTTCTCACTCCCGTGGAGTGAACAACAGCTTGCAAGTGGACGGCACAGATGGAAGCGTCATAGCAAAACGGGGCGAGCTAATCTGGATGGGAAGGACTGTGCGCCGCTCAGCGTTAAACCTGAATCTCGGTAATAAAATGACATGATTGCCCTCCATCAGATCCGAATTCTCTGTAATATAAAGATAACTTTTGGAATGGATGTTGTCAAGATATAGATTTTCTAATAAATTTTGATTTTTCTCTTTTTAGCCACTGATATTCACGGATTAAACACAGATTATTTTTCTTTCTTTCTTTTTATCCGTGTTAATCCGTGGCTAAATTCCGTGCCATCACCCCTACAATCGAAAAAAGCAGGCTGAAGCCCGCTGTAGCCGAACTCCCAAATTCTGGCGAATTCGGCTACGTTCAGGACAGGGCGTTTTAACGTCCCCAGAAAAGTCTTGCATTATGACGCAAAATCTGTTATCCTCTAAACTCAAATCACAATTGGGAGGCATTAATGATGAAAGAAATCTATCGCGTTGCAATTTTGGGATGTCGCGGTCGAGGCACGGCGGCGGCGCGGGCGTATCATGTTCATCCGCGAACTGATTTAGTTGGTCTATGTGACCTCATTCCGGAGCGATTTAACACTCTTGGGGATGAGTTGGGAGTATCATCTCGTTTCACCGATTTGGATGAAATGATAGAGAAGACGAAACCCGATATCGTCGCTATCCCAACTGGCACGGAGTTCCATTACGAACTGTCCATGCGCGTCCTCGAACATGGTGTGAATATCGAAGTGGAGAAGCCGATGTGCGTAGACCTTGAACAAGCTGACGCGGTAATGGCAAAAGCGAAGGAAAAAGGCGTTAAGGTCGCGGTGCATCATCAGGGGCGTGTAGGCGCATCAATGCAAGCGATTGCCCGCGCTTTTTCTGAGGGACGCATCGGAGATATCCGATACATCTACGGTAGCGGCAAGGGCTACTATGGCGGCTATGGATTGATGAATATCGGCACCCATACGATTAATGACATCCTCAAATTTGGCGGCCGATGCCGAAGCGTGGTCGCCGCGGCGACGAGAGATGGGCATCCCATCACTCCTGCCGATGTTGTGCCTTCGCCTTCGGGTATGGGGACGATTGCCGGCGAATATATAACAGCGACGCTTCAGTTTGATAATAATGTGACAGGAACGTTATTGCAGCATCGGTTTAAGAAAATGGACTCAACGGCTTACGCTATGGAACTATATGGCACGGAAGGGCGTCTGTTCTGGAAGAGCAGCGGCGCATGGCTGTTGCCCCAGCCGCACTTCGCGCCGGATGGCAAGCATGACAAATGGGAAGCCTTGACGCCAATCTACCCCGAACATTATGACCCTCAAAAGGGCGCTTCACAGGATGATTACTGGTTTGTCGAAGAGTATGTCCGCGCGCTGGATGAAGACCGCGACCATGAATGCAGCGGAGAAGAGGGATTGCACGTTATCGAAATCATGATGGGTATCTTTGAGTCCGCCGCTTATGGAACGCGCGTCAAGTTGCCGCAGGAGCGGCGCGACCATCCGCTATTGCGTTGGCGTTCCGAGTCCGGTTTAGGCGCGCCAGAAGAGATGCCACGTTCCTATGGAGATTGGTTGGCTGAAGAGCCAAATATGTAAACAAAAAAATGAGGAGTATTGCCTTCTTTACCATTTGTTCATGCATGGTTAAGGACGTGAACTAGCATAAAGTCTCACACTTCCCGAGAATCGGGGGTTAAATTCCACCTCGCCAATGTTATTCCAGCTTGCCTGAAATGTCAGGTCGTCCTATGGTTGACTGTCCCAGAGCCTCTTAGAACTGTTTACAATGTCTGATACCGAAGCATCAGATGCCATCAGAGAGCCATTTCTGATTCTGTGAATCAGGAGGGATTATTGACTTAGCGATACTCCTCAATTTTTAACAACTATAACAACAATTCTTTAGATTTGCAATTGTCCAAAACGTTTAACGCAACGCTGAACGTTTAATATCACCCCAAGAAGTAACTTTATTGACAGGAATTGACCTGATGAGGTCTGTGCGGTGTTTTTCACCATTGAAAGAGATGTCTTCCAAATAGTAGTAGTAAATCTTCCCTTTTTCCGCGTCCTTGTCAATGAAAGAATACTTCATTGGATTGGACGTTGTGCCAGCGCCCTTAATCAACTCTCCGTTGATTTTGACGAATTTTCCATCTTTGGTTTCAGACCGATAGATGTTCCAACCTAAATTCCCCTGCTGACTTTCAGCTTCCCAGAAAATCTTGGCTCCATTTGGATGCCAGATGGCACCGAGGGCGGAAAGTACTACGGGGAGTTTGATGTCTCCATGCGGGTCATCTTCAAGGTCAACCGGTAACTTTGTTCCATCTCCTTTGGCAAAAAATGTGTGGTTTTCATTGATGAAAAGCACACGTGTTGTATCCGTAGGTTCATCACTCACCGCGGTAAATTTAATCGTCAGCAACTCCGCAGGCAAGCCTGGATTTTGTAA
>DTYX01000987.1 GCA_012961655.1 Candidatus Poribacteria bacterium | reverse complement strand
TGCCGATGCCGATGCCGAACATCAGGTTCGGCATCGGGATTCCCGATAAATCGGGACGTGGTTAGTTTTAAAAAGCATTACTTGTTTAACACCACCAAAATTAGAAATATGACCTTCCCAGCCTGCTTGTGCCGCCAAAGGCGCCATAGGGTACTCCCACAGGCAGACTCTGTAATCCCCATGTCTCCGTGACAGCATCGTAGCCGACGCCGATAGTGACCGATGGGTCTGCGATGAGATTTATCTGGAAGACGAAATCTTTGCTCACATAGCCTTTGCTTAGCCCCGTCCGATACCAGGAAACGCGCAGATCCCAATCGTGCAGGTTGCGGCGGAAGGTAACTCTTTGGGAATAAAACTCCTTTTCGATCCAATCGTATGTTACATCCACGTCGATTTCAAAAGCTCTGCTGGGGCGATAATAGAATCCCGCAATAATGCTGCGCGAAGGGGTGCGATAATATTTGCGATAATTATTGCCAAAATTAAAACCCCAACCTTTCGCGTATGTCCCGCGGGAATAGTCAAGGTTCGCGCGAAATCCTATCATAGAAAATTGTTTGCCATCTTCATCTTTATTGGGGTTATGAGTTGAATTGAAGCTTATGCGGAGATTTCCACCGGGAAATGGAGTTATCGTTAAACGACTGGTAATATAATCGTATTTTCTTCTTGAGTAATAATATCCACTAGTTCTCCCATCTTCTTTGTATGTAAAATCACGTCCGAAATCTGTGCTGAAACGAAGAAGCGTATACTTGATGTTCCTGCGTGTTTTAATTTGAATATTGGTCTTAAAATCAAATAGCAGTTTTTTTCTCTCATACATATAGGCGCTGGGGCCGAAAGGATACAACGTATCTTCCTCTTCAGTCACCGGAGGAGTATAGTCAAACTGAAGTATGGTTTCTATTTGATGTCTAAGTTTGTTAGCGTTGGGGATAAAACTGATGTCGTAGATGCGAAACAAGACATTTCTTAACGCTGAGTTGGCGCTGAAAACGAGTTTGGTAATATTGCGGCCGCCTTTTTGGTCTTTATCATGCCAGATAAAATCCCCATTCAATCCTACATCCAAGTTCAATTCCCGTTTCGGCCAAAATTCAATAGTGGATTGTTTCTGCACATCAAAGCCGATACCCGCCGTCTGTAGATAGATATCTCTTTCGTCGCGATATCTATCCTTAAAGTAGTTACCAATGGTACTATCTACTGAGAATCGGATGTTATCCAGAGTGGGAAATGAAAGCAACGGAATCTTCTCACTTTGGACTCTTTTTGAAATAGCAGTCAGCCTGCTGTTAATCTGTTTGAATATTGGCAGATACTTCAAACGTACACCTGACCAGGAGACATTTAATTCCGGCAGTTTCTGCGTCGCGCCATATCCCCCGTTTTCTGTGAAATCAAAGGTCTTGTCCACAGTAAAACGCGACATTATGCTGGAAGGATAAAGCAACCTCCCAGTCTCTTCATCTTTCTCCGAAAGAGCGGCTATCGTTGACCCCCACGTAAGCGTCCCGTAGGAGCGCAACTCTTTTCTCGGTGTTCCGTAATATTCTTCCTTGTAAGTGCGTTGGAAATAGGTCGTCCGTCCCATAAAAGTAAGTCCGCCGCCGCGTTGTATTGCTTGGCCTCCGTACCAGGGCACATAAAAAACGTGCCGATGGCTATGCCATAGTTCTACTCGTCTTCCTATTTTAATACTATCTTCGCGTCCATAAGAATAGATATCCCCGGTGAAAAAACGCAAATTGCCGTTGTAAGTGCGTTTATCTTCTACTTTGATGATGCGATAGGTTTTAGGCGTTTCGATGACATCACTCATTTCCCCTTTATACAATCTGTCCATCTCTCTTCTGACGGACATCGGTTCTTCCCAGGGGCCGCGGTAGCCTTTGTCCCCGCCGCTTTGCGCTTCATCTCCCTCTGAATATTGTCTTGCTAACTCCTCAAAGGTCGGAGTTTCCTCCTTGTCTATGAGCTTGAAGATATAGATACCCTTGTTTGTCTGAACAATGTTGCTGATGGCGTTCTTTTCAAGGTCGCGGACAGCGTAGCGTTGACTGGATTCCATCTCATTCAGACCGATCCAACCGATGTCTCCGCCTTTAGCCTTCAATTCTACGTCATCTGAATGCGCTTGCGCCATACTTTCAAAATCAGCGCCGGATTTGAGTTGTTCATAAATCTCGTTGGCTTTTGTCCGCACCTGATTTTTCGTTTCATCGGAAGGTTGAATAGTTATCAAGATGTGGCGAACTTTTATCTCATGGACGCCGTATTCATCCATAAACTGCTCGACTTTCAGGATGTTAAAGCCTTTTTCCGTTCGGATGATATCGCTGACTTCGCCGGGTTGCAGTTGGAAAGCGACCTTCTCCAATTCAGGTTCGAGTTTTTCCTCGCCTTCCATGATAAACCCCAAATCGCCGCCCTGATATTTGGTGTTCGTGTCATCGGAATAATCTCTGGCGAGTTGGGCAAAATTCGCGCCTTCAGCTACGGCCTTGGCATGAGCTTCTTCCGCTCTCGCTTCAGCGCGCTGAACATCCGCCTCATCGATTTTGTATTCTAAAAATATCTGTTTTAAATGATATCTGTTAAAATCTCCCTTTAAGCGTCGTAAAATTTCCTCAATCCGTTCTTCTACAGCCTTCTCTTCTTCAGGTGTGCCATCCTCGGGCTTTCTCAATTTAATCTCTTTGAATTTGACATCTCGGACGTTATATTTGCCTTCTCCGCCTTCTCCCATCCCGCGGCGGGAAGTGTATTCAAACAGCAACGCTCCATCATAGCGAAATCGCCGGGCTACGGGTAAAATCACGTTAATGTAATTCCCCTGATAGCTATCCGTCCCTAATTTTACGATGACTTTTGCTCTTTTGTCCTTACGCAGGTCGCGCCGGTAGACCGGTATGTAAAGCAAAGGAACGCCGCCGACTTTGAATATCACGTGCTTGGCTATCAATTCTTTATCGATATGGACAATAATTTTCGACGCCTGAAAGTAGTAATGCGGGTATTTCAAGGGACAAGTGGTCAATAAGCCTTTATTGACCATCGATTCCTTCTCTTCCACCTTGAAAATCTCTTTCCCTTTATAGTACCACGGTTCATTATACATGACACCGTTTCTGACGATGCCTTTTTTAGTCTCTAAATTATAGATTAATTCATCGGCGAAAGTATCCTCATTCTCAATGCGCAGGTGCACATTGCCCGTAGCTCGTAGTAGATTAGTATCAAAATCCGCCCAGATGTTATCCGCCTCCAGAATAATATTCTGGTACTTCAAATAAGCCTTTCCACGCAATCTCACGAGTTTGTCATTCCAAATTACATCATCCCCTTTGCCGACGACCGTATCTTCATCTAACTTCTCATCAAGGTCGATTTTCGATGAAGAGACCTCCTCAGGTATCTGTTCTAAATTAGGGATATCTCCTTGTGTCATATTTTCCTCTGATTCGGTTATGGAAGACGATTGCTGGGAATAAGCAAGATTTGTCCTCGAACGAAGTGAAGGATTGGAAATTACAAGGCAGGTGATTGTAAAAATTAGAATCTGGATTGTCAGTGTTTTTGACATATTTATTGTATTTGGAGACTGTTTTATTAAAGACGCTTATGAGAATTTAAAAATTAATTAGTGACGAGTGAAACGTAAAACGTGAATCGTGAATCTTTTTCCCTTGTTCAATCAGCGTTAGCATCAGATTTTTGGGGAAGCGCTTGTTCTTCGTCAATTCCCTGAATGATTTTCTCATCACCATATAGCTTACGCACGTCCTCTATAACTTTTTCATCACTGTAAAATTTCAAAAATCTGATAACGGTTTCCATCTCCAAACCTATCTCTTCGGCTGTCATTATCATTAACACCTCCATAAGCATATCACCATGCAATTCTATCAAATATCCAATGTAGCTTGCATATTTTTTATATTCGCTCCGCCTGTCAGTGAAATGTCGTCTGAAAACTGATTCGCCAACAACCAAAGCGTCAAATCGCGTCGCTGCCAGATATTCTCCCGCTGCTGGTACAACAGAGCGTAAGTCAACAGTTGTACCAAACTGGATTGTCCTGCTATATCTCAGGCTCCTTTGTAGCTGGCTAAGCAGTGTGATACTCTCTGATTGATAAGTACCTTAAGAAAGTTTGATTACTTTCAGAAAGTGGCGCAACTATCTCATGGGAGAGCGGCAATCTTTTCGTCCTTAATCTTCACGAAAGCCTTTTTCTTGAGTCTATCTGTGAATTTCTCCCATTCCTCATCAAATTTCCGCTGTCTGAGAATTAAGCGAATTTGCTTCTTCTCCTCATCGGTTAGTTGTGCTGGTTCACGTTTTTCCAGTTTAAAAATATATAATCCATAAGGAGTTTCAACGGTTTCACTGAACTGCCCTACTTCCAGCGGTTCGATTGCTGTACGGATTTCATAGGGAAATTCCTCAAGTCCGCGCAGACCAAGGTCACCGCCTTTATCTTTCGTTTCTGGGTCATCGGAATATTCACTCGCCAATTCGGCGAAATCCGCGCCTTCCTCCAATTTAGAGCGAATTTCACCCATCAGCTTCTGTGCCTCATCTTTGTCTTGTTGACCAAATTGAAATGCAATGAAGATACTGCGGAGTGTTATGCTATCTCCGTCTTTTGTTTCTAATTTCAATATATAAAATCCATCTTGAGCCTCAATCGGCTCGGTTATCTGGCCGGCTTCAAGTTGAGCGACCGCTTGCTTAATCGGTTTGGATAAAAGTTCAAGTTCTATAGTGGTAAATTGTCCCAAATATCCGCCGTTTTCTTTTGTTCGTTCATCATCTGAATACTTACGGGCTAGCTCAGCGAAATCCGCGCCTGACCTGGATTCTTTTAAGATAGCATCGACTTTCCGTTGAATTTTTTCCTTATCGCTTAATTTGAATTTCACCAATATGGTTCGAAGGTGAACTCTGTCCGAATTAGTTGTAAATTTCGCACGATTCTCTTCAAAAAATTTGATAATCTCATCGTCTACGACATCAATCTTGGGCAACACCATAAATTGCACCAGGCGTTCCCCCATTAGGTCTTTGCGAGCCTTCTCTCTGAAAGACATGGGGGTATATCCTTCTCGTTTTAACTGTTCATTAAATTCTTCATTAGACTGAATCCCAAATTGCTTTTGAAGTGTTCTTATATATTCGTCAACTTCATCCTCACCGACCTGTATCTGTTGCCGTTGCGCTTCTTGGATGACTAAAATCT
>DTYX01000986.1 GCA_012961655.1 Candidatus Poribacteria bacterium | reverse complement strand
CGGTATTACCTAGATTATCACAAATCATAAGGTCAAGAGATTTATGAGCAATCAAGATACGACAATCCAAGAATTATTGGACCTGTGTTTGAAATTCAGAGATGACAGGGATTGGAAACAATTTCACACCCCAAAAGACCTGACTGTGGCGATGGCGATAGAAGTCAGTGAAATTTTGGAGCATCTTCGATTCAAAAGCGATGTTGAGATTGCGGATGAACTCAAGGATGATCAGAAAAAGTTGGAAATAGGTTATGAATTAGCTGACGCTCTGTATTTTTTGCTCCTATTGAGCGACGCCGTCGGGGTGGATTTAGCCGACATATTCAAGAAAAATTTGAAGATTACAGCAAAGAAATATCCTATCCATCTTTCCAGGGGGTCAAATAAGAAATATACCCAGCTCTCCTTCAAAGAAAAAAATCCCTGAACATAAATTCCTCATATATTATTGATGAAATGGTGGTGTAGCAGAGTGGCTACACTAGATACCATGTCAGTTGTAGACACTATCACGGCTGACGTCAAACCGGCTTGCTTATACCGTTTCTCCTTGACAACAAAGCATAAAGTTAGCTTATTCCTGAAATTGAACGCGCATAAAGGAAGGAAAGGGCTAAGGCGGGCATTTCGCTTTGCTCGAAGCCTGCGCTCGAACGAAGTGAAGCGGCAGGCCTTTCCCAAATGCCCTGTGAGAGTTTTATGTTTTACCTTTATGGAGAATTGGTATTAGCTATTGACGAGGCGACCATGGCTGCTTTGGTGACTAACCACCGCAGCCACGAGGTTACCATTATTGACCTGAAGAAGCTTTCCACGTCAATATGAGGGAGAGCAGGGTCGTTCCATTTGTGGGGGCTGCCTGGACAAACGAACCGCCATTAGCTGCGCCTACTGTGGAAGCGGATTCCGCGAGCGAATTATTTTTTCCTATGTTCCAGAAGTTCTTGCTGATAGCGATGCATCAAACTCGCGCGGCTGAGGACACCGACAATTTTGCGTGAGTCAGCTTCATCCACCACGGGAAGTTCGCTGACATCGCCTATGCTAAATTTCATCAGCGCGTCCGCGAGAGTGTCAGAGGGGGTTATCGTTACATCATCATACCTTAAAAGGTCATTTGCAATAATTAACGAGTAGATGTTGGGGTTGAGCATTATGGGGCGAATATCTCGAAAGTGAATCATGCCGACAAATCCCCCTTCGTCGTCGAGAACGGGAATATCATGGAATTGGCTATTTTTAAATAACTCAACGATGTCACGCATTGGAGTATCTACGGAGACAGCATCGTATCTCTCCGCAAGCGCCTCTCGAACCTGAATCCGTTCTAAGATTGATATATCTGTCTCGCGACGAATCCTAAGGCCGCGTCTGGAAAGCTTTAACGTATAGATGGATTCCCTTTCTATCAAGTTTGCCACAATGGTACTAATGCCAGTAGCAAGCATCAACGGCAGAATGATGGCATAATCATTTGTCATTTCAAATATAATGAGCATTGCCGTCAGAGGAGCGTGAGTGGTCCCTCCCACCATGGCTGCCATACCAACCAAAGCATAAGCTCCAGATGAAGCTGTCAGATTGGGAAAGAGAGCATGCACTCCATATCCAAATACTCCGCCCATCATAGCGCCCATAAAGAGCGAAGGCGCAAAAATTCCGCCCGAGCCTCCTGAGCCGAGCGTCAACGACGTGGCAACGAGCTTCGCTACAAAATAGACGCTTAGCATAAGCAACGGTAGATTATTGACCAAAGCATCTGTGATTGCCTCATATCCGACGCCGAAGAACGCCGGGTCGTTATTTGGGCTGTGCGGTGCGAATATACCCATCGCCCCTATAATCAGCCCACCGATGACGGGTTTTAGATATTCGGGAATCGGTATTTCATCGAAAAGGTCTTCCGCTTTGTATAACGTTTTGGTGAATACAACCGCCATAACGCCTAAAATTAAACCTAAGACAATGTAATTTCCCAATTCAATCGGATGGACTAACTGATATGCTGGCACAGAAAAGGCAAATATATTGCCTAAGAATATTCGGGCCACCACTGTAGCGAGCACAGAAGAGATAATAATTGGGGTGAATATGTGAATGGCAAACTCGCCTAAGATGACTTCCAACGCAAACAGCAGACCGGCGATAGGCGCGTTAAACGTGGCGGAGATGCCCGCTGCCGCGCCACAACTCACTAAAATACGCAATCTTTGTCTTGATATACGAAAAAATTGCCCAGTACTGGAGCCAAAAGCCGAACCGATTTGCACAATTGGACCTTCACGACCCACCGAGCCGCCAGAACCGATACAAATGGCGGACGCTAAGGCTTTGATGATAACCACCCTGGCCCTGATTACACCACCTTCTTCGACGACGGCGGCCATCACTTCTGGGACGCCATGCCCTTTCGCTTCTTTAGCGAAGAGATATGTCAACATGCCGACGCAAAGCCCTCCCAATGCTGGCAAAATCGGCAGAAGCCAGGGAAAGTTTGAGTGAGTGCTTAGCAATATCTGCCCTTGTCCCAAGAATAGAAAATGTCCCATTCCGATAAGCCACCGAAACAATACGGCGCCAAAACCCCCACCAACACCGATAAGTCCAGCCAAGATATAAAGAAAGGAATCTTCCCCTAATCGCAGTGAAAGAAGCAACTTAGTCGCCTTCAATTGAAAGCGCGTGGCAGCATTTATAATTCTCGATGCTTTTGTCTGCGCCATTATTTCACTCCTCCTTAAACACGAGTTTTTCAATTATCAAGCTTTGGCGGTAAAAAGCGAGAAAGCGTTTCACCAATTAGTCAATGACCCATCCAAGCGCCAAAGGAGTCGAGCTTCGCCTGATTCTTGGAAAGGATATTTTTCAGCGGCTTCTTCGTCGAATTCAACGCCAAGTCCGGGACGTTGGGGCAGCGACAGATAACCGTCCTCCCATTCGACTTGCACGGGAAACACATCAGTCATCGTCGTGCCGGGGATACGCGGGAGTTCCTGGACGCCGAAGTTGCTCGAGGCAATGTCGAGATGCAGACAGGCTGCGGTGCTGACAGGCCCCAGCGGATTGTGAGGCGCCAGGTTAATGTAATGTGTTTCACACCAGCCGGCAATTTTTAACGCCTCCGTAATACCTCCCACGATGCAGAGGTCGATGCGGGCGTAGTTCATCAGTTCTTCTTCGATAAGCTGGCGAAATTCCCATTTGCTGGCGAACTGTTCACCAATAGCTAAAGGCGCGGCGACGTGTTGACGAAACTGACGGAAAGAATCGGGATTCTCCGACCGCAGTGGGTCTTCGAGGAAATACGGCCGATACGGTTCTAAAGCACGGCACAGCGTCACCGAGTCCATTGGGTCAAGCCGCGTATGAATATCAAGACAGATTTCGATGTCATCGCCGAGGGCGTCTCGGAGAGCCTCAAACTGCTTAATCGTCGTGCGAACAGCCTTTGATGGCTCTAGGATATCGCCCTCTGAAGGCACGCTGAAACGGACAAATTTCCAGCCGTCCGCGACTTTTTGTTGCGCGCTTTCGACAAGTTGTTCTACGCTTCCGCCGCCGATATGCGGATAGCATACCGCCTTTTCGCGCACCTGACCGCCGAACAACTGATAAAGCGGCACATTAAATGCCTTAGCTTTAATATCCCACAAGGCAATATCAATCGCGCTGATAGCAGAACAGAGGACTTTTCCCCCAGGGAAAAATCCACCGCGGAACATCTTCTGCCATAGATGTTCTGTCCGCATCGGGTCTTCATCTACGAGCATCGGAGCCAGATGATTTACCATAGCAGTAATAGCCATAGAATGTCCTCTAATGCCTGCCTCGCCGATACCATAGATGCCCTTATCAGTCTCAATTTTGACAAACATACCACCAGAAAGTGGATACGGTTTTACAGCACTGATTTTCATGAATTACCTCCGTTTTTTTCCAGTAATAGATACCACGGACCTTAGTCAAATTATAACTTGCCAAAACAAAATTTATGTGATACATAGAAACCCAGTTTTTCCGAACAAAAACTGGGTTTCTGACAAGCGTAAATAATAGATTAGGAGGAACCGATAATGACTCATGAAGAGAACTATTTTCGAACGATTGAATTTCGCTATCCAGAATGGATTATCTGCAATGTTAGCCTGATGCCGGCGACCTGGAACGAGTACAGAGAAGACCTGGAAGATTTAGTAATAAGGCATCCGCTAATCTTTGGCGAACAACGCAAGGACCCCAACAGAAGATACGGCGATTTCGGTGGCACGTACAAAGAAGGAACGCATACCGATAACTGGGGATGTGTATGGAAGAACATAAGCGGGGGACTTGACGCTCTCGTGGTGGAACATCCGATTTCGGACTGGTCAAAGTTCGAAACCTTTGTGCCTCCGACCTCGGGCGGATTGCCGCACGGCTTTATGTATATGCGCCTGTATTACCTGCGCGGATTTGAGAACTTGATGATAGATTTCGCTGAAGACCCTCCAGAACTTCACAAACTCATCGACATGGTGCTCACTTATAACCTGGCGGAAGTGAAAAAGGTACTGGCGAACAAACCGAGGATTGTCAGTTTTGGCGATGACCTTGGAAATCAGACCAGCTTGCCGATGAGTCCGGAACACTTTAGAAAATACCTGAAGCCTTGTTACAAAAGGATTTTTGGCGCCTGCAGAGAGGCGGGCGCGCATGTGTATCTACATTCTGACGGACATATTTTAGAGATAATCGGCGACCTTATAGAATGCGGAGTTACTGTCATAAATCCACAGATTCGCGCTAATACGCTGGATGGCATAGTAAAAGAATGCAAGGGAAAAGTCGCGGTCAATCTCGACCTCGACCGGCAGTTGTTCCCCTTCTGCACACCAGAGGAGATAGATGAACACGTCAGAGAAGCAGTAGTGAAGTTGGGTTCCAAAGAAGGCGGGCTGATGCTGAACGCCGAATGCGAGCCGGATGTGCCAATGGAAAATATTGAGGCTATATGCCAAGCGTTTGAGAGATATAGGCTTTATTATAACTCGGCAATGTTATATTAGCTTTTGCAATTGACAATTTGGACTGGAAGGATGGAAGGAGCCAATCAATCCATCCATTCTTCCATCCTTCCAATCGCGTGCTTGCGCTCTTATTCAATCATCAGACGCCATTCTTATGAGATTTAACATTGTCAAGATAATTAGTAATTCAGATGATTGATAACCGCTGATTATTTTGATATCACTAACTGTATGTAAGCGATGCGTTTATTCATCTAATGTATTCAGGTTTACTGT
Organism: Candidatus Poribacteria bacterium; assembly: GCA_012961655.1. Classification (GTDB taxonomy): domain Bacteria; phylum Poribacteria; class WGA-4E; order DTYX01; family DTYX01; genus DTYX01. The sequence goes on along the minus strand of DTYX01000986.1, from coordinate 135 downwards.
TACGGAACCCTCATAATTGATAGAGGGTAAACCTTTTGTTGCTCCAATTTAGTAAAATTGTAACATAATTTAATGTAGGCGTCAAGCTTTAATAATGTCAATGATGACTTGACAAGAACACTAAAATTATGATAT
>DTYX01000985.1 GCA_012961655.1 Candidatus Poribacteria bacterium | reverse complement strand
TTTTGGCGGGACAGAGCTACGGATAAATGCCGCTATCACCTTTGTAGTTTTTCTGCGGAATTTTACTTGCAATTGAAATTACAATTGGATATAATAACAGTAATATTAAAGTTATTGAGGAACTCTATGGAATTCAAAAATGATACAGAATCGTTTGACTTGATGACAGAAAAGCTCTATGCCGCGGTAATTTCGGATAGTTTGGATAAAATCGGTATCAGAGATAACGTCATGCGTCACGATATTCGCCCGCTGTATCCTGAAGCCGTTGTTGTAGGACGCGCTCTTACGGTGCTCTGCGTCGATGTCTATGAAGTGTCAAAAGAACCGTACAAAATGGAGATGGAAGCCGTGGATAGTCTCAAACCCAACGATGTTTTGGTATGTTCCACCAATCGTTCCACGCGCACCTGCTTTTGGGGCGAGCTGCTCTCTACTGCTGCACGCGCGCGTGGCGCTCGAGGCGCGGTCATTGATGGATTTACCAGGGACACAAAGCAAATCATCGAGATGCGTTTCCCCGTTTTTGCGACTGGAATATCCGCTGTAGATTCTAACGGTCGAAGCGAAGTAATTGCGTACAATATCCCAATCGAATGCGGAGATGTCCCTGTCAATCCAGGTGACATAGTATTTGGAGATTATGATGGCGTTGTCGTCATCCCACAAGGCGTAGAAAAAAAAGTAATTGAAGCCGCTTTGGAAAAGGTGAGCGGCGAGAACCTCACTCGCGATGAATTGCGCAAAGGCGTTAAACTCACGGAAGTGTATAAAAAATATGGGGTTTTGTAAAGCACGCGGGCGTTCGATACGCAAACGCGTATCGAAACTATTCTACGGAGGTCTTCGATTATGAAATTTTCCTTTGAAACAACAGCGGATACTTATGAATATTGTATGGAAGTCGTTGAATGCCTCAAAACTTACTGTGGGAAAAAATAACCAGGAAGCGGTTCAGCCTGTCAACATGTATTGGGAGGGCGAGGGAATCTTTGAGAACGATGACTTTCGTCTTCACGAAGCCCCCTACTATTGGGCAATATGTATTGCTCACGATAAAACTATCGGAGACAACCGACCGAATTGGGACAAAGATGCGGCGCTATGGCCTCCACCAAAGGATTTTCTTGAACGGTGGTATGGTTCTCGCGGTGATATAGGCAGCCATAAGAATTGGAGCGAGGGATAAACTTCAAGTTGCCAAAGGAGACCATGACAAAGCGCGTGCTAACGCCGAAGAAACCTTGCATGAGTCTATGATAGGGAGGAACAACAATGATAGTCGATTGTCACACTCACGTCTGGAAATATCCGGGGCATTTGAGCGAGCGATTTGTTAAAGAAATCCCGCGGGCGAAAAGCGGCGAGGTTGATATAAATATCAAGCTAAAAGACCATTTCGCGGCTATGGAATCAGTGGATAAAGCCATTGTATTTGCGTTCAAAAGCACAGCGCTAAGTGTTAATGTGCCGAACGATTACGTCGCCCAATACGTCCAATCTCATCCGGGAAAATTGATAGGCTTCGCCAGCGTTGACCCAAATGACTCGGAGGCTGTCGAAGAATTGGAGCGAGCGGTCTCTGATTTAAAACTCAAAGGCTTAAAATTGGGGCCGATTTACCAAAATTTTCACATCAATGACCCAAAAGCCCAACCGATTTACGAAAAAGCTCAAAAATTGGGATTGCCTATCGTCATTCATCAAGGCGCAACTTTCGTCACCAGCGCCCCGCTGAAATATGCTCTACCTATTCAGGTCGAAGATGTCGCGTTGAAATATCCCGATTTAGTCATGGTAATTGCTCATTTAGGGCACCCATGGGAAGAGGATACTATCGTTTTAATTCGGAAACAGCCCAATGTCTACGCGGATATTTCCGCAATCTATTATCGCCCCTGGCGTTTCTATAACGATATGGTCCATTGTCAGGAATATGGCGTGACGCATAAGTTGCTATTCGGTTCAGATTATCCATTCACGACGCCCCAAGAATCTCTCACAGCGTTGTATAAGGTGAATCAATTCGTTGAGGGTACAAACCTACCCCGCGTTTCTGATACGACTATCACGGGGATTATTGAGCGGGATGCGTTAGAGATATTGAATCTATCTGGTTCGATGTAGATTCGAGTGTTACCCCAAGCGACCTTAATAATTCTCACATGCGTGATGCATAATGCGTAAAACGTAATGCGTAATTATTTACGTTTTAGGGGAAAATTCTTTCGCTTACCACACA
>DTYX01000984.1 GCA_012961655.1 Candidatus Poribacteria bacterium | reverse complement strand
ATAATTTATATTAAATTAATGATCACTCATCACTTCAGACTTCTCAGGAGGAGGCTTCTGCGGAGGAAGTAAAAAAGAGGAGGAGTTTGTGCCTTCAAACAATAGCGAGTTCATATCGGAGGAAAAAAGCCAGACGGTACTGCTCTGGCTATTGACAAGGAGGAAGGAATGAAAAAAATTCGATTTGCAATTGTAGGAATATTGAGTATGCTTCTATCCATCAGTATTATCATCAGCCCAGCTTTTGCTCAGGTGGTGGTCAGTATCCAAGCCCCAGCTCAAGTGGTCCCAGGCGGAATGTTCACCGCGGCGGTCGAAGTTACCCAGGTCACAGATTTAGATATAGTGTTTTTTACGCTACACTTCAACAAAGATGTTCTCCAAGTTATTGATGTTACCTCGGGAGAATTGACCCCAACTGCTACGCCCACAGCGAATATTGAAAACGATGTGGGAAAAGTTACCGTGGTGGTAAATGTGCCTGGTGTAGATGGTGTGACTGGTTCAGGTTCGGTTGCGATAGTCCACTTTAGCGTTATTGGTGGGGCTGGCACATTTAGTAATTTAGAGTTATCCGACGTTTATCTATCAGACATCTATACGCATGAAATAGAGAGCGTTGCCGACCCGCCTGTGAGAGTAGATGTTTCTTGTCCAGTTGTAGGGGATGTAAGCGGCAATGGTACTATTTCCGCTTATGATGCCTCGTTGATATTGCAATTTGTCGTTGGTATCATCGACAAATTTCCTTTTGAATCTCAAAGTCCACTTAGACCCAGCTATCTTCGAACCTACGAGGTAAAAATTCCACATCTCACGGTGTCAGCCAATAAAAGGTTCCGAGTGCCGATTTCAATAAACGACTTTGCTAGTATCACATCAGGTGCTTTAGTATTGACTTATGATTCCTCAACCTTACGCGCAATCAACGTTGCTACTTCGCCCTTGTTGTCCGGATATCACTGGGATTATCGCATCAAAGCAGGAGAAGTGCGCATCGCTTTCGCTAGTTCTCAAACCGTATCAAATGGTGGAGAGTTATTCTATGTTGAGTTTGAGCAGGTGAAAGACACTGATGGCGCCAAAACAGCTATCAATCTCAAGATTGTCCAACTTAACGAGATTACGGAAATAACCAGGATTAATGGTTCCATTACGATTCTGCCGAATAAGACGATGCTACTTCAAAATTTCCCCAATCCCTTCAATCCGGAAACTTGGATTCCTTACAAACTCGCCTCCGATGGGTCAGTCACTATCCGTATTTATAACTTCAGAGGTCAACTTGTACGCACTATCGCATTAGGCAATCAGGAGGCAGGCGTCTATGTCACAAAAGAGAAAGCTGCTTATTGGGATGGTAAGAATGGCCTGGGTCAGTCAGTAGCATCAGGAGTGTATCTCTACTCAATTCAAGTAGGCGCGTTTATGGCTACGCGCAAGATGGTCATTGTCAAATAGGTGGTGCGTCCCTAACAAAGGTCATATGACACTATTTTTTCGCGTGTGGAATTTCTATGCTGAACATTTTTTCTTTGCATTCGTCTCCAACAAATGTTATCATTCAAAAACAATTCTAACCAATTTTATACCAGGAGAATAGTAATATGCCAGAAAAACTCGCAATGTATGGTGGAGCGCCAGTTAGAAAAGAACCTTGGCCATCATGGCCTCAAGCTACCGAGGAAGAATGGAACACTGTAGTCGAACCTGCTCTCAAAGGAGTGTTTATGAGCCAGGTTGAGGGATTACCAGGACCGAAGGCAAAGGAATTTGGGGAGAGGTTTGCCGCTTACTGCGGCGCAGAGTACGGCATCTGCATGCCGCATGGCACTGATTCAATCGCCGCCGCCTTGTCAGGCGCTTTGGATTTGGATGGTTTCGGTGATGGCGGTGAAGTGATTATACCCAATTACACTTTCATCGCTACGGCAAGCGCCGCGCTTGATCGGAAATGTTGTGTGGCATTTGTCGATATTGACCTGGATAATTTTACCATTGACCCCACTGCAATCGAAGCAGCGATTGACCCAGCCAAAACTCGGGCTATTCTTCCCGTTCACTTGGGCGGTCATCCCGCTGACATGGATGAAATCAACAGGATAGCGGAAAAACATACTTTAGCTGTGATTGAAGATTGCGCGCAAGCTCACGGCGCAGAATACAGAAGCCGGAAAGTCGGTCCATTGGGAAGCGCCGGCGCGTTTAGCTTTCAATCATCGAAAAATCTGACTTCAGGTGAGGGCGGCATTGTTGTCACGAATGACAAAGACATTCACGACCGCGTCTATGCCTTCATGAACGTCGGCAGACGTCCTGGCGGTGAACGGTGGGAATATCCGCGTGTCGGTTGGAACTATCGTCCCTCGGAATATCTCGCCGCACTGCTGCTAACGCGGCTTGAAAAACTTGAATACCAAACAGACATTCGCAACGATAACGCGGCTTACCTCGCCAAAGAACTCAAACAGATTGGCGGCATCACTCCGCCTCAGTTAAGCGATTGGGTCACACAACACGGCTATCACTTATACATGATGAAATATGACTCAGAATCATTTGGTGGACATCCACGCGACGAATTTATCCAAGCCCTCCAAGCAGAAGGTATTTCATGCACCAAAGGCTACACTAGCCCGCTGTCCAAAGAAGCTGGACTGGCGCATGTCGCCCAAAAATATCCGCATCTTATTCGTGAATTGCCTTGCCCAAACACAGAGCAGGTTTGTCAACAGAGCGTGTGGTTTTACCAACAGATGCTGCTAGGCGCGCGGAAAGATATGGATGATATTGTTGAAGCAGTTGCCAAGATTAAACGCGCTTTTACGAGTTAGTGCAAGCGGTAGAAATTCTCCGCGTATTCTCTACGATTTCTGAATGGGAGTTCAGCGGCTTTAGACGAATCGCGCAAAGGCTTCTTGTTTAAAAAATTATGTCTCTTTTTTCTTCCTCACTTTCCAGTGGGTTACGATTGCAGTTTGATTCCAGTCTCTTTCGCTACGCTCGCGGGTCTCCTGAAGAATTTTCGTCACTAATTCGGTCAACGGTGCGTAGATGCTCTCTTCTTCGACCAACTCGGAAAGATATTCCATATCTTTCGTGTGCAGGGCGAGAAATTGCGCTCCCGGCGTCTGGATGTTCCCGTGAAGTGGTCGTCTTGTTTCTTGAAATTCCAGGATGGAGTCGAGTTCCTCTGGATTCAGTCCCAGTTGTTCTGCCACGACGACAGCTTCGGAGTAAACGGACAATCGCCCCGCAAGAATAAACTGATTGACCAACTTCATACGCTGGCCATAACCCAAGGGGCCAATATGAGCAACTTTGTAACCTACGACTCCCAGTACTGGTTTAGCCTCGAGGAATTCTTCTTCAGTCCCGCCCACCATGATAATAAAGCCCTTTGCGCGTCCAGTGATGGGTGCGTCAATCATTCTTCCGCCTCGCGCCTTGACTTTGGCGGCATACTCGATATCGGTAGTCGGGCGGGTTGTGCCAGTATCGATGATAATCTGGCGTTCACTTACACCGGCCAGAATACCCTCCGGACCATTCATCGCGGCCTCGACGGGAGGTGAGCCAGGCAAACAGAGCAGAACAGCATCGCTTCGTTCAGTCACTTCCTTTGCTGATGATGCCGGTTGCGCTCCCAGTTCGATGGCAATTTCTACCTTTTCCCGCCTGATGTCATACACCGTCAAAGGTAACTCAGCTTCGATGATTTTCTGGGTAAACTGCTTCCCAATTACCCCTATGCCTATAATTCCAATGGATTTTTTCATTATGGTATATTTTCCTTTCGATTCTATTAAAATTTCAATCTATACGAAAATTTCGAATTTACTTATTGTATCGTAAAAATTTTGAGGTGGTCAAGATAAAATAGTACTTGCATTTTGCTGAAAATCCTATATAATAAGTTTGCGAACAAGAGTCGCAAATAAAATAAAGGAGATTGAAAATGCCATTCTGTCCTAAATGCCGCACAGAATATGTTGAAGGTACAGTTTTATGTAGCGACTGTCAAATTGAGTTAATCGACGAATTACCGCCGGAAGATGATGTGGAAATGGTTAACTGGCAGGTGTTGCAGGAACTTCCCGACGAAGTAGTTGGCTATGTGCTAAAAGGTGTTCTCGAAGAAGCTGGTATAAAAGTATATATTCGCCCTTTAATGATACCCGGCTATGAGAGAATACGCGCCTCATGGTTCAAATCCAATTGGGGCGACCTACTGGTGCCAGAGGAGAATTTAGAGGAGGCGCGGGAAATCATCGATGAATATATGTCATCACTACCAGATTATGAAGGAGAATAAGTTGAAAGTTAGCAAAATCATTTTGACGCTCTTGCTTCCGTTGATATTTTGGCAGATGCAAAACCAGTTGCATGCAGAGGAATACGTCATCTCCCCAGGGGACAGATTATTTCTGATAGTGCTGGGATATGAAGGCTACAATCAAACGCTCTATGTAAAGCCAGACGGTAAAATTTCCTATTTTTACGGCGAGATTCAAGCAGCAGGACGAACAACCGAAGAATTGGTTGAGGAATTGAAATCGCGGCTGAGAACTTTTGTAAAGGACCCCGTCGTAGTAGTTTCCCCTATGCCAAAGGATAAAGAGATATTCATCTATGGACAAGTCAAGTTCCCCAGTCGATATCCATTCACCATCCAACAAAAATTGAGTTTACTTCAAGCGCTAGCGATGGCCGGTGGAACGCTAGAAGAATCCGCTGACTTGAGAAATGTAATACTCATCAGAAACGATGGCAATCTCGAAACTTACAATCTGGAGAGACTTCGGACCGAAGAGCTTGCTTACCTTTACTCGGGCGACGCGGTATATGTGCCTGAATTAGCGAGGATTGAAGTGGCGGGAAATGTTCAGAAGCCGGGGATGTTTTGGGTCAAAGATAAGATTAGGTTCGACCATGCGCTGGTAAAAGCTGGCGGTCCATTACAGGATGAAGCCGACCTATCGAATCTGATAATCTATCGGGAAAACGGGGAGAAGATACGGATATCTGTCGCGGATGAATTTTGGCAGGCGGATGACAATATGGAGAATTATCTTCTGCATTCGGGGGATACTCTCTACGTGCCCAACGCCTATAAGACCGAGATGATAAATGTTTTGGGCTATGTACACAATCCCGGCGCTTATAAAATCAGAGGACCGGTTACCCCGCTGGAGGCTCTTGCACTGGCGGGTGGAGCAAGAATGGAATCGGCAAATCTGACAAAAGTTAGGGTCAGGAAAACCGATGGTGGAGTTCAGATTGTTGATATCACACTGTACTACGAAGAAGCGCAATCATTACCTGACATCAAGTTATACCCTGGCGATACAATCGAAGTTCCCAGGCGATTTCAAATCAACTGGTCTCTAATACTGAGTTTATTGTCAATTGCCTCTATTACAGTTAGTCTCGTTCGTAAATGACGCTCCAGAGACGTTTGTACACTGCGCTACTACAAACACTTTTCAAAACAAATTTAACAGTGCATTAGGAGGAATTATTATGCATCCGTTTGCGAAATTAGCTGTTTCACAGGGTTCCGTCGGCATCCATTGGTTCGAGCAAAATTCTTATGCTATCAAAGACCCAGACGGAACCATCGTACAGATTGACCCTTACTTTCCCCATGAGCGGCCTGCGGAGACATTCGTTCATCCCCAGCCGCCGCTGGACGAATCGCAACTTCCCACGGATTACGTGCTGCTTACGCATTCTCACAGCGACCACACCTGTTCGGAAACACTCAGTAGAATTCATAACGCCTGGTCGGAAGCCAAATATGTCGGGCCGAAAGAAAGCATTGCCAAAATCCTCAAAGAGACGGGGATTAACATCGACCAGACGATAACTATTGCCGCCGGCGAATCCGCTGAGATTGGCACAATGACGGTATATGCGGTTTATAGCAAACCACCCGAGGGAGACGCTATAGCGGGAATTGCTCCTCCGGACGTCGCGCATCTGGGATATGTGATTGACGCAGGCGGTGTAAGGATTTACAATTCAGGCGACGCGATTAATACGCTTGCTGACAATGATAATCTGGTAAAAGCGGTAGCGGATTTAAAACCCGACATCGGTTTGATTACGACACACCCGACCGAAGGCGAATTTCCATTTTTTGAGGGAAGTATCTTGCTGGCTCAACGCATAGGACTCAAAGCCGCTGTTCCTTCACACCGCGCTTGTTTTGTAAAGCGAGACTATGACCCCGAGGAATGGGCGGCGCAGTTCCCGGCGGATGGACCCAAACCGATAATCATCCCCTGGAACTCTCATATTATCTATCCGGGTTAGTCTCTATAAGTTAGAGACAAAGGTTTAATCGTTGCTTTTCGCATCAATTTTATAGGTCGCCTGAAAAGCTTGTTATCGTCGTTGCAAGGGAACAATAAACTCCTAATCGACAGCTTGCGCCCGTGCCTCGCCGGCGAGGGCGCGAAAGCGCTCCTGCGTCAAGAATCGTCGACCTTCAGGTTGCGCAAATAACTCTGCCGCCATTTGCGGATAAGTTAACACCAGATTCTGCATGTACCGAAAATAGGCATCTTCGTCATCGCTCCGGGCAAGTGCAATAGCGCACTGGTAACGGGCACGGTTATTATAAGGCTCAAGCTGAAGTATCTTCTGGTATGCCTGCGCCGCATGCTGATAGCGACCGCGGGAATCCAGAGCGCGGGCGTATTGCATCCACACTTTGCTGTCGTCGGTTTTGGTCACTGTCCTTTCAAGTTCTTCAAAATCGACCTCTGTATCATGCGTAAAGATAAAACCCAAAACTAGGCACAAAACACAAGCAGTCGAGATAATGGCAATTGCTGGAATCCGATTATGCCGTTCAATTGTCATATATGAATTCTCCTTGTGATTGGGAATGTGCTAAAAGCTCTAAAAAAAATTGTAACATCCAACCTGAAATGAATCAAGACAAAACAACCCATTCTCAATCCAAATTTTCACCCCGTGAGATAGTGAGCTTCATCTCACGAGGTGAACCCCATTATGTCCTGATTTTGACCGCCGCCGCTTTCGCACTGCTACAGATTGGCATTGCGGGATACAGCATCGGCGTCGGCAACCAGACTATTCAGATTCCCTTTGTGCAGCGATTCGCTGACGGGGGGTTGTATGCCAAAGACGTAGCTCTGAATAAAACTATCGACCAGTATCCCAGTTATGCCTACCGCCTTTTGGCTTTATTCTACCGGCTTGTAGATTATAAAATTGTCTACGCCTTTTTTCATCTCCTGTCCGGGTTCCTGTTGGCATTGGCAATACTCCATGCGTCCTTGGTGTTGTGGAGTAGTCTAGGCCCCGGGCTCATTTCCCTGACCATACTCCTGGCTGGTCATCACAGGGCTTTAGCTGGAGCCGAACTGTATGTCGCCGGTTTTACCCACACCTGGTTTAGCTTTCCCCTCGCCGTGTGGAGTTTCGTGTTCCTATGGCAAAAACGGTTTACCTTGTCGTTGATTACAGTTGGGCTGTTATTTAACCTTCACGCGCTGATAGCGGCTTATGCGGCTGTTTTTTTGTTAGCGATGTATGTCTCCTCGTGTTCGCTTCGCTCACCGATGCGCAGAGCCATCCCGAGAATCGGGGCGACTTCGTCTTACGGGCGCCTTCGCTGGTT
>DTYX01000983.1 GCA_012961655.1 Candidatus Poribacteria bacterium | reverse complement strand
ACCAATTCACGTCCTGTCGCGTTTTCCTTAATTTCTCGTTTCTGATGGTTGGAGATGTAAATATTGACATCGGTAAATTCAACTTTTAAAAAAGCTTTATCCTTTTCCTCGAAGGTGCAGTTGAGCAAATTCATCTTCGGATTGCCGACAAATCCAGCCACGAATATATTCGCGGGTCGATTATAGATATCCATTGGAGAGCCGATTTGTTGCAACACTCCCTCATTTAAAACTGCGACTCTATCAGCCATAGACATCGCTTCCACTTGGTCATGCGTGACGTAGAGTGTTGTGATACCCAACTGTTGATGCCGCCACTTCAACTCAGCTCGCATTTCGCTTCTGAGTTTAGCGTCCAGGTTGGTCAACGGTTCATCCATCAAGAATAATCGCGGGTGCCTGACCATAGCTCGACCTAAGCCGACGCGTTGGGTCTCGCCGCCGCTGAGGGTGTTGGGGTTACGCTCTAACAGATGTTCTATGTGCAAGGTCGCGGCGACCTGTCTTACGATTTTATCTATCTCTTCTTTGGACATTCGCCGCGGTTTGAGAGGAAACGCCAGATTTTCGTAGACTGTCAAATGCGGATATAAAATGTGTTCCTGAAACACAAAGGCGACATCGCGCTGGGCAGGTGTGAGGTCGTTGACCAGTTGGCCATCTATATAAATCTCCCCTTCATCGGGCTTTTCCAAACCGGCTATGCACCTGAGAGTAGTCGTTTTCCCAGCGCCCGTAGGGCCGAGAATAATCATAAATTCATGGTCTTTGACTTCTAAATTGATGTCATTTATCGCAACAACATCGCCGAAACGTTTTGTGAGGTTTTCTAATTTTATTTCAGCCATTTTTAGTAAATCCCTTGACACAAAAAGAAAGACTGAACTCGTAAGTCCTGAATAGGTTGCTCGTATGTAAATACGTGCTACTCCGTGTATTAGCGGTGAGAATCGACCTTCGGGGGGAGTCAGTCTTTTTTATACCTCTTCGACCGATATAATTTTGCCCTGTTTCCTTGTTCGTACCGTGCCCATAAAGCATAAGCGACAGCATCGGCGCCTTGTAACCCTTTTTCATTCCGAGAATCCAGATGTTCAATCACGACGGCAGCCTTTATATCCTGCATCTCCTCTACAATCGCTATATTGAACTTTTCTCTGAGAATCGGGTTTGTGTATCGCTTATCCACGAATAATAACAAGTTTGGATGATGATTGAGGCATTTTTTGATTGCCACTGCACAGGCGTTCCGATAAATCTCTTCCAAATCAATGGGCGGAGGTCTCTTCTGCTTATCCACTACCACGGCAAAAATTTCCAGCTCAAATTGCGCCACGCGTTGAAGCAATTTCTGTACAATCCCTTGAACAGCGGTATTCTAAGAAGTTTACGTATCCACATCTTGATACGTTCTATCAACCTCCTGACAAACTTTACTATTCCCACATGATTTATCTCCTTGGCAAACTGATTTTTACGTTTCACGCATCACGCTTCACGCATTCGGCATTATCTCTTTATCGCCCCAAATGTCACCCCGCGCAACAAGTGTTTTCTCATCAGAAAGGTGAATATCGCCACGGGCAGCAAAAAGATAAACGTCGCCGCGGCTATTTGTCCCCAGTCAACCCCTCCTGAAGCGACTGCGCTGGGAATTGAAGGTGGAGCAGTCACCGCAGCGCCGCCTGATTCAGTTAACACCAAAGCGAAGACTAATTCGTTCCATGCCGTTATCAAACAGAATACGCTGGTTGCGGCTATACCCGTAGTCGCTTGCGGCAAAACAACTTTCAGAAAAGCTTGAAAGCGGGTGTAACCATCGACGAGCGCAGCGTCCTCATATTCTTTCGGAATTTCGTCTATGAAACCCTTCATCAACCACACCGCAAACGACACGTTAAAAGTCGTATAAAGCAATATCAAACCGAAATGCGTATCCCTTAGACCCAATGCGGTATACATAAGAAAAATCGGGATAACCACGACCACTGGCGGTAACATGCGAGTGGAAAGGATGAAAAACAGCAGGTCATTCTTGCCCTTAATTTCGAATCTCGAGAACGCATAAGCCGATAAAGTTCCCAAACTCACTGCCAAAAAAGTGCTTAAGGAGGCGATGATAATACTATTCAGCAACTGCCGGGGATAGTATGCGCCACTTAACAACTGGCTCCTATCTTCGGGTATTAATTTTTTGTAATTTCTCAGCGTGGGTTTGAAGATGAATTTCGGCACCTTTGTATTGATATCCCCAGGCGCTTTCAGCGAAGTCACCAGTATCCAGTATATCGGAATCAAATACGCCACAACAGCGATACATATTACCGCTAAAGCTATTACATGATATATTTTTTGCCGCATCTGCTTTTCCATCATGAATGTTATTTCGGGTATTTCCCACTTTCTTTACGCATTACGTATTACGCATTACGCTTCCCCTCTGAATTTATTCAAGTATTTTATATAAATGCTGCTCAAAGCGATGATAATAATTAAAAGGATGTACGCCATAGCGGAGGCTTGACCGATATCCCATCTTCTGAAGGCTATTTTATACAAGTTCATGGAAACTGTCTCCGTGGCTACGCCTGGTCCTCCCTCATTGGTTAGAACATAAACGAGGTCAAAAAGTTTAAAGGCGTCCATCGTCCGAAAGAGCAAAGCTATCAACAGCAGAGGAGCGACCATTGGCAAGGTGATGTGTCTGAATTTGAACCAACCCGAAGCTCTATCGACATCCGCGGCTTCATAGAGATATTTGGGAATGGCTGATAACCCCGCCAGGGAGATTAACATCATGAACGGCGACCACATCCAGGTATCCACGATGACAACAGAAAGCAACGCAATTTTCGGATTAGTCGTCCAGCCGATTTTTTCAACCCGAAAGAAAATTTTTAAGAAATAGTTGAAAATACCGGTATCCGCGTCCAAAATGAATTTCCAAAACAGACCGACGACGACAGGTGATAGCATCATCGGCAGCAGGATAAGAGTTGTCATGATACCTTTGTATTTAAATTCCCGGTTGAGGAGTAAAGCGAGGCCGAATCCGATAAAAAACTGCGCGGACACCGCCAAAATGACAAACTTAGCGGTGGTGGTAAAATACGACCAGATATTGGGGTCAGAAAGAATTTTCGAATAGTTTCTCGTTCCGATGAAAATCCTCGGCAGGTCGGGTCTATCAGCTT
>DTYX01000982.1 GCA_012961655.1 Candidatus Poribacteria bacterium | reverse complement strand
CATCTGGAACAATTTCATTTGCAATCATTTCGTTTCGTACTTTCTCAATATCACATTCAGGTGTATCAATTTTATTTATAGCAACGATGATAGGGACAGCAGATGCTCTAGCATGCTCAATAGATTCGACTGTTTGCGGTTTCACCCCATCGTTGGCTGCAACGACAAGAATGATAATATCGGTAACATTGGCACCGCGTGCTCTCATACTACTAAAAGCGGCATGTCCTGGTGTATCTAGAAATGTGATGGAATTTGATTTATGTTCTATCGAGTAGGCGCCAATGTGTTGTGTAATGCCTCCGGCTTCTTTATCTACAACCATACTCTTCCTAATGTAATCTAATAGTGATGTTTTTCCATGGTCAACATGTCCCATAATAGTCACAACAGTGGCCCGGGGCGCTAATTCCGATGGGTCATCTGGTTCATCCTTGAGGAGTACATCCTCCAGAGTTGGTTTTCTCAGAGGCTTAAAGCCAAAATGTTCTGATATATTTTCAAGTGCTTCATAATTCAAAACTTGATTAATACTAGCTATGATGCCTAAGTTCATCAGCCTTTTGATTAAATCTGTCGGCTTCACCTCGAGCATTTTAGCCAGTTGGCCAACGGTGATACCTTCCTCAATTTCAAGAGCCTCTGTTTTTTGAAATAGAACATCCGTTTCATCTTCCGTTTCATCCTTTAAATCCCCTGGGTGCTGTTCAGAATATTCAGCTATGACTAATTGAACCATCTCGGGGTCCAATGTGCTCATGTGGTTTTTGACATTAACGCCATAGCTTCGTAACTCTTCAATCATCCTTCTGCTCGAAAGACCGAGTTCCCTCGCAAGTTCGTAAACTCTGGTATATTTTTCCCGTTTTTTAACACTTTGCCTTCTCATCTCTTCTCACCTCCAAACATTGCAACAAGTTCAATAGAACCTGTTTTAAAGTCTCAATTTCTTTATGCGTTACATTTATTCTCAATACCTTATTTAGTTTTTTAGGGGTCAGCGCTAATCGTATACACTGAAGATTAGGACATACATAGGCGCCACGGCCAGGACTTTTCCTACTTTCATCTACAGATACATGACCTGATTCATGTCGCACAAGCCGAACAAGTTCCCATTTTGTCGCTTTTTTTCGACATCCGATACAGGTTCTAATTGGTTCAGTCATATAGTATCCCTCATAATGATAAGTGATAGGACACTCATCACTCGTCCCCGAAAAATCGGGATTTTCAACATTTATCACTTTCAGACATGATTTCAATCGCAGATTGCTGAATTTTTGCGGCTATTAAAACACCGATGCTTGGTATATCAGATAGTTCCCCAACTGTGGCGCGAGCTATGCTTGCTATTGTAGAATAACCATTCTCCCTAAGTTTTTGGGCTATTTTTTCGCCAACTCCATTCAACGCAGTTATAGGTCGTGATTCAATGTCATCAAATTCTACATCCGCTACTAGGGACAAATCAGCATCGGATTCCACATCCGACTTAAATATCTCCTCAGTGAGTTGTTCTTTCAGTTCCGAATCAGCGTCAGATTCACTTTTAATATCTATTCTCCATCCGGTTAATTTTGCTGCAAGACGAACATTTTGTCCTTTACGGCCAATAGCTAATGAAAGTTGGTCATCAGGCACTATAACCTCGGCTCTATTTTCTTCCTCATCTATTATTGTGACTTTAGTAACTTTTGCGGGCTGGAGGGCGTTGCCGATAAAAATCTCGGGGTCTGGGTTCCACTCAAGAATATCAATCTTTTCTCCCCTAAGTTCATTTACAACCATCTGGACTCTGGAACCCTTCATACCGACACACGTACCCACTGCATCTATACTTTCATCAGTTGTCGCTACAGCAACTTTTGACCTATCTCCTGGGTCTCTAGCAATTGCCATAATTCTGATAAGCCCATCATAAATCTCAGGAACCTCTAACTCAAATAATCTCGCGATTAGCCCGGGGTGCGTTCTGGATAAGAGAATACCTGACCCTTTGGATGTATTCCTGACCTCCATAATAAAACACTGGAATTCATCGTTTCTTCTATATTCCTCGTTGTCTACCTGTTCTTGACGGGGCAAAATTCCCTCTGTTTTGCCCAATTCTAGTATTATACCATCTTGCTCACTACGTTGAACAGTTCCACGAACGATATCGCCTACTCTATCTCTGTATTCTTCATAGACCATTTCGCGTTCAGCTTCTTTAATCTTCTGAACGAATATCTGCCTGGCAGTTTGAGCTTCAATACGCCCAAAATCGCTAGGCTCTACTTCAACTTCAATAACTTCTCCTAATTGCGCCTCCGGTTTAACTTTGACTGCTTCCTCAACTGGAATCTCCGTAGCGTAATTTCGCATAATTTCCACTACTCTCTTCGGCGCATAGACTTTAATGGCACCAGTATCATGGTCGATGTCAACTGATACTGAACGAATAGAACCATATCGTTTTTTGGCAGCCGAACGAAGAGCTGATTCAATAGCATTGATTAACACGCTCTGAGGCAGCTCCTTTTGACTGACTATCTGTTTGATAATTGTTAAAAGGTCACCATTCATGATTATCTCTCCACTTTATCATTAGGAGTAGAGCAAGCATCCCCGTCTTCATCGGGATGTTCCACTTGCTCGTTAACTTGCCGTTTTGCCATTGTCTAAAATTCAATTTCCAATTGCGCTTTAGCGATTTGAGAAAGGGGAATTTGAATTCTTTTGCTTGAAGCATCTATCAACTCCACAATGCCATTTTCCACACGATTAACTTCGCCTACAAACTGATTGCGGCTATTTATCGGGCTGTTTGTAATAATTTTGACGGCATGGCCAAAAGCCCTACGAAAGTCAGACTCGGTCTTTAATGGTCTATCGAGCCCAGGAGAAGCCACTTCAAGAACATCGTCACCCACTAGCAATTCATTTACAGCTAGCACAGGCTCTATAAGACGACTGACATATTGACAATCTTCTATTGTTACTCCGCCAGGTTTATGTATCAAAAGCCGCAACACTTTACGTCTGCTGATAGACTCATATTCAATATCCACCAATTCTATCCCGTCATCCGACAACATCGGTCTTATCAGCGTTGAAATTGAAGAATTGAGTTCTGGGTTCATTTTTTCCACAAGGTGCGTTTTCGTCGCAATACCGCACCGAGAAAAATAAAACAAAATAAAAGAGCGGGTGAACTTACCCCACTCTTCGAGTAAAAGATACATTACATTACAACGCCTAAAATTGGCGGCCCCTGGAGTATGGTGCATCATCTGCGCAAGACCGTATCACTCGCACGAAGCAATATCAGAATAATCTCGATGTTCGCAATCTATTTACTTACGAAGTTAAACTATCTCAATAAAACTATCCTGTTCGCTTCGCTCACCGATGCGTAGAGCCATCCCGAGAATCGGGGCGACTTCGTCTTACGGTAATGATATATATTACCATAAACTATCGACAGAATGCAAGAGAAATTTTTTGTAACGCAAGTTTTTTGCTTGCGCCACGTTCTTTAGAGATGAACCCGTGTGGTAGCCTAATTTTTTCTATGGGGAATTTCTAAAAATCGTAACTTGTCACTATCCTTTTGGCGGACTATGTCTCTATAATGATGACGACAAAATGATGCGTGAAACATGAAGCGT
>DTYX01000981.1 GCA_012961655.1 Candidatus Poribacteria bacterium | reverse complement strand
TAAGCAATCCTCCGCCTGGCGCATTCGCATAGGCTTACGGAATTTCGACCTACAATCATAATTTATTTGACGGTGTAGTGCATTGTTAAATTTTGAGTGATTGTAGCCGAATTTGCCAAAATTCGGGGTTACCGTGGTTCAACAGTGGATTTTCTGAGGGCTTCAATCTCTTCCGCATGTAGCCCTATATCGATTTTCATCTATTTGCTCATCTAAGGAGTCCTCTATCAGTTCCAACCATGCGTTGACATTTGGGGGTGTCTGTTCGTTTCTCAACCAGGGATTCAAAAAGACCAGACGATGTCCGTAGACTTCGAGCTTTCTGCCGCGTTCGTTGACCGGACAGAAATCGCTTACCGCCATGCTGAAATCGACATTCGGATTCTTCGGTCTTGAAACCCCGGTCAGCACAACAATTGTGTAGACTGTTTCTTCAAAGCGGTAACCAACACGGCTTTTCACCTGTTCAACGAGGCCGATGAGGTGGTAGTAGAGGGATCTATCGAAGAAATCCCCTTCTTTGATGTTCTGAATCTCGACGATGATACGATTTTCCACATCTTCAACGAAGAGGTCATATTGGATGTCAACGTATCCCACTGTCTCCGGATATTTATATTCCGTTTGGACTTTATCCACCTTTATAGAGATTCCCAGCACGTCATGGACAAACTGACGAAAGACATCGGGTTGGCTAAAAGCTTTCTTAAAGATAACATCGTATCTCAAAGAGGCAACTTCAATCATCTGTCTCACTTCCTACCGATTCCTGGTTCGTTTCAGTAACGTATCCAGCAAAAACTGCGCAGCTTGCTTATTTGGGATTCTCCCGCGCACAGCGGAGTCGAGGTCGGTCATGGCGGAAGCGGGTATAGCAGGGCCAACGCAGGAAGGGCAGCCATCTTCGCATCCGCAGTTGCGAATGACTTCGGCGACTGTAAGGAGGAGAGTATCGAGTGTTAGGCGCATTAAATGCAACACTTACTCGACACTCGATATTCCTAGATGGACAAGATTTTTTCTATCTCTTCTTTGTCGGAATCCATTATGTAATCGATGCCCGTAACCTTCGCTGCTTCTTCGGTCAAGGCAACAATATCGTCACGGGTGATATGTTCAAGGGCGAACTTGCGTGCGCCAGCCATCAATTGCTGCAAGCCAGCGCTAATTCGGTCGCAGAAGGTGTACATTCCGATAGCGCCGAGTGGAATGTTTTTGTATTCATTGCCGTATTCAGATTGGAGTTTGAAGGCGCCGGCAAAGATCTGAATTGGGTCATCTCCGTATTTGGCGATATCCCTTGGGAGTTTACCCTCTTCTATCCATTTAGCGATGTTTTTTCCCACCATCGCGGGAATCATCGTCGCTCTACCCATGCAGACCGCTTTCACGTAAGGCGCGCCAAGCGCGAGGGCTTTGAAAACATGGTCTTCTAAAGAGAATCCGCCAGCGATTGCCAGGTCTGGCACGAACGCACCCTGTTCGTCTAAACGTTTGGCGAATTTGTAAGCCATCGCTTCTAGATAGATTGTCGGAATGCCCCACTCGTTCATCATCCGCCATGGGCTCATTCCAGTGCCGCCGCCGGCGCCATCAATCGTCAAGAGGTCGATTTTGGCGTTGGAGGCGAATTTCATCGCACGCGCCAAATCAATCAGACGGTATGCCCCCGTCTTCAATGTGACATATTTAGCGCCGAGTTTTCTCAGCTCTTCGACTGACTTATAAAATCCATCTTCGTCTACCATGCCCAATCTGGAATGGCGTTCAAATTCTTTAAAGTCACCCTGAGCAAAGGCTTCTTGAACAACCGGATCCTTCGGCTTTGGCAAAACAATATAGCCCCGCTCATCAAGCTGCAATGCCCTTTCCAAAGATGGCAATTTCACCTCGCCGCCGATGTCCTTTGCTCCCTGTCCCCATTTCAACTCGATGGCTTTAACTCCCAGTTCGATGGCTAACTCTGCGACTCCGAGACGAGTATCCTCGACGTTAAGTTGGACTAGTATTTCGCCGTATCCGTTCTGCCACTTTTGGAAGGTGCGCACTCGCCGTTCCAATTCGGGAGATTTAACAACACGTCCGTTTTTCACCTCGGAATCGGGGTCCATGCCACAAACGTTTTCTCCGACCACTACCGTAATCCCTGAGATAGCGGCTCCTATAGCCATGTGTTCCCAGTTAATCCGAGCAATGTCAGTGGAACCTAAAGCACCCGTGAAAATAGGTAGTTTCATCTTGACTTTTTCTGCCGAGCCGAATTCTGTCCCCACATTGACGGCAGGGAAGACTGCTTTGTCAGAATCAGCTTCCATACCAACGGCGCCGACACAAGTACCCTGAATGCTTAGATGCGAATAATCTACAGGATAGTCTTTTGTGGCGCCTGCGGTAACTTCGCCAAAAGGTTGTGGATAAAGAATTTCCCGTCCTCTAAGAGCGGATTTCCCAACTTCACAAAATCCTGGACAACCGTCCAAACAAACTGCGCAAATTCCTGAGTATGGCACGACATCAGCGATGCGGTTTCTAGCGCCCACTGCAAGACTTGCATTTACTCTGTTGCTAAAACCCATTTATTATTTCCTCCAGAGAAATATGGAATAGGTTACCTTTTTCCTACTCATTTTTTAGGCATAAAAATACGATAAAGCTTATCATATAGCGTTTATCTGTTTAGGAATACCGGTGAATAGCAGATATATTCAGGCAGTATTATTCTACAAACTTAACAATTATCTAAATGGATATAGGTAACCTACTTCCGATATGAATTTTGGGCAAAAAATTTCTCGCTTTTTATGCGAGATAAATTTGAAGTGGCATTTATTATAATCTTAATTAACCGAAAAGTCAAGAAAAATTTTCTATTACAGAATTTTCAGAGGTTCTCAAAGGTGATAGTGGCATTTATCCGTAGCGGCCTATGGAATCCACAGACCTGGAGGAATTTTTTAAAATGGTGGCTACATTTTTAAGAAGCTTGTCTC
>DTYX01000980.1 GCA_012961655.1 Candidatus Poribacteria bacterium | reverse complement strand
GGATGAATCGTTGTCAAATTTTATCATCAACCGCGCGTCAAATTTGGTGATATGGAGTGCGTCAGTCTCTGCTGACGCGTATGCAGATGTCATTGGTATAATATTCAATTGGTATGATATTCCTTCCTCTTCCTTCCGACTTCCGACTTCCGCTTTCCGCTTTCCAATAGGCGCGTATCTCAAGTCAGGTTGTTCAGATATCTCGACATTATCTCTCTTTTCAATTGTCAGAACAGCATCTTCAGCAATCGCTCCCTTGGGTAGTTGGAAAAACAGGTTGCCATCTATACTACTTACCACCCCATTGCTCCCCTGTTCAGGCGTCAACACAAATTTATCCCTGAAAAATTCTTTGCTAGCGATGTTATTAAATTCATTAGACTCGATAATTTTACCGGATTCATCGTCCGGACTGGATTTTGGGTCAACGACGACAAAAACGGTCTGTTGATTTTCTTCAGGCTGCCATTCGATTTGAACCGTTGCGGTTTCATTGGACTTTAAAGCTGGAATGATTTTATCCGTCCCTACCTGATAGCCATTTTCTGGCGGTCCGTTAAAAAATTTCACAACTACATCTTTCACTTCCAATTGTCCAGTATTCTTCACGTTTGCAGATAATAAAGATGGCACTCCGACAGTCCATCTGATATCCTTTTCAGAGATAAATAAATCCGGATACCTGGCTATCCTGACTGTTTGGTTAGGAGTTTTCGCTTTCCTCCCCAGAACATCAATAGCCTCAATGTAGTAGTAGATAAATGCGCCAGAAAAATATCCGGGAAGCGCGGAAACTGTTTTGAATGTATCTCCTGAAAGCCGCTTCATTTCGATTTGCGACCAATTTTTCCCAGGAGAGGTACGATAATAGAATATAACGGATTTGACGCGATTTGAACTTCTGACCTCACTCAGAATATGTATTGGTTCATCAGGTGGGATGACCTCCGGTTCAGTACGAACGTTTGTTATATTCGGACCACCGATAGTGTAGGTTTTATACCCCACACCATCAATTGCCTCATTCCACACATACGCTTGCACAACACCGATTGATGATTCTGAATCTAGCTCAGACGAACTGTTTGATGGCAATGGAATAGCAGTTTCAAAGCGACCATTCAGCACATCTACTGCTGTCACGTCTAAGGTTTTTTTCGTCTTTGAATCGGATAGAATAATCTCCGCTTTTCCATTGAAAGCCCGGTCTGATATCGTTCCTCGAACGTTTAGTATATCGCCCTCGTCAACAGAAGGCGTTACATCCAGTGAGACCGGAAGCTTCGGTCTCTCCAAAGCAAGCGCGCTATCGCCAAAGAGATTGAATATCTCTATTAAATCTATGTAAGTTGGGCTTTTTGCCAAGAACTGAATTTCTGCATTTGTAATAATTTCTCCGATTGTATTGATATTGGATTTAAATATAGAGTCGAATATCTCTAATACCAGGAGGTAATCGCCCCAAAGCCAGCCCAAACCTGTGCTACCGTAGAAAGCGATAGCGCCGCCATTGTCGGATTTCATCATCTCTTCCGACAGTGAACTTCCGTGAGGATGGTCAAAGTAGCCGGTATAACAAGTCATGCTAATGACAAAAGGCAATTTTTGACTATTTTCCAGTAAAGGCACATCTTCTAATCCAAGCATGCGATTATCGGACCAGATACTTCCTCCGCCATGCCCTAGGAAATTTACTATCAAGGCGCCATTATTAAGGTTATCGATAACCTCTTGTGACCCACCATAGTATTCGGATTTTGGGTCATCGGCATAAATTCTACTGACTTCAAAATTCGGGGGGACATAATTTTTTATCAGAGCTTCACTTTGGGCCTTAAAACTAAATCCGACGCCACTCAAAAATAACAGTCTCTTCCGCCATGGTCCCATCTCAGGAGAGCTTTCATAGGCGATTATTTTTGAGACCATTGCATCGAGTTCAATTAGATTTCGCGCTGGGAGCCTACTGATTAGCATATCGGGTAATGAATCGTTGCCTGATATGGCGACATAGGGACCATCGCTGGCGGCCGCGCCGTGTTGAGGCGTCTGGACTAAATTTGTCGGTACAAAGTTGACATCTGTCTTGTATTGGTAGCTAGCGTCACCTGCTAAAACGACATAGGTAGGCGCCGGCGGCTGCCAGTTGGAATATGCATAAGCAAGGAAATCTTTAATAGCGTGAGGATTAAATATCCCAAAATTGAATTCATCATAGATATCCTGCACTTTTACAACTTCAATCCTCAAACCCTGAGTGGATTTCTGACGCCACTCAGCTAAAGGCAATACGCCGGGATAAAGAGATTCATGGGTTATAATGATATAGTCTGCTCCATTCGTAGAAGAACGGAGATTGGAAGGTTCATCCTTTATAATTCTCTTCGGAGACCTAAGCTTATCAGGAGTAAGCGCGATGTATTGGACGGAAGAATCGAAGTAGTCGCTGCCAATAGCCGAAGATTGCCGGCTACTCGGTAATTGAGAAGCTAAAAATCGCACCTGATAAGTTCCCGGCTTTTGAATATCTTCCTGGACTAAATTATCAACGTATATCGAGCCATCCGTACCGTAAATCTCTACATTTGGATGAGAAAAATTTGATATAGTCAAGCGAACGTTTTGTGGTTCTTGAAATGGCGTTTCCTCTCTGATAGGTACTGAAAACTCAAGGTAATCATCGACGGCGGTAAATTCCCGCCAATACTCAACTTCTATCCAGTTGAATAAAATCTGGTCGACATCTTTAGCTTCCGTATCCCCTGGACTCAGTACACTTATAACATTCTTACCATTTCGGAGAAAATCCTGCGAAACATCCTGTTTCTCAATAAAGTGCTCACTCTGTCCGTCCCACTTGGCATCCTCTATCATAACGGCATCATTAAGCCATACCTGGGTATGATGGTCAGGAGAAGCCTTATGTGTCGTCTGACCGCGCAACATCACGCGTACTGTTGCGCTAAGCGATGTTTCCGCTACATCGGGCAATTGGAATTCAAACTGTTTTATATTGGGCGAAGATATAACATCCCAATACCAACTATCATTGGGCAAAGGTGGTATGGTTAAAACTCCGCCGATGCGTTGATAAACTCCACCGCCGCGGCCAACCGGGGTAAATTGTGCGCCTTCATATTCAGTCGCTTCTGCGAGGCGTTGGAATGTATTATCAAATTCAGTATGGACCAATGAACGAAATTTGCGGTACGATTGCGCCTCTTTAGCGGGGAAATTCGCGCTGCGTTTGACCATACGCAAACCCGGCGGACCATTCCAATACAGCCAGTAGACATTTTCATCTGAAAAGGGGTCATAATATGTTTCCGTCCCAGCGTTCCTCAAACCGTGAAAAATTATTTCATCCCCTTCATCAAAAGAACCATCATTTTCACCTCGAACGAAAATTGGCATCTGTTTCCCTTTGTTGAACAGTTTGAAAGTCCGCGGGTCGATTTCCTCAAGATTTTGGACTAACTCCTCCCTCAGTTGTTCATAAGTAACATGATACATACCATCGCTATCGACAATTATTTTGTAAGCAGGCGAGGAAGAGACGAGAAGAGCGGGGTTCAGAGCAGGCGCGGCGGAATTCGGAATTTTTTTCCAACTCCTAGCCGAATCGTAATTTAAGATGTTTTGTCTTAAAATATTTTCATAGAACTGAGATTCGAGGCGAGGTAGTCCCTGGTTAATCACGGGCGCCATATTGGCATAGCGAAAATTTACTTTAACTGTCAAGCGATTATACAACTTGACTGTTTGCGTCGCCGGATTATACTGTACGGGATGAAATTGAACTTGACAAAGGCGCGAATCTCGAATAAATCCGGTAAAACCCAATTCGACAAGTTCACGAGGATAGAAACTATTGACCGCGTAAAACTGTTTATCAAGGTAAAATTCTGTGTCAGAATACTCATTGAAGAATTCGTCTTGACGAATAACCAGCTTTGGAACTGGATAAAGCTTGTAGTTTGAAAGAATAGAGTAATCGGAATCCAAAACCTGCAGACTGATTTCCGCGTTTACCGGAATACCCAGTAAGGTTCCGGAAACGGGAAGTTGCGGTTTTCCCTCCTCAGTCGTGTAACCACATCCTGGGAAGCCTATCGTTCGGAATTGTTCACCCTCATGTTCCATCGTTCCGAATTGAAAATTTGGAATCTCTATTTTGATTATTGCACCATCGGCATTGGATTCCAACAATTGTACCATAGTATCCGCCTCGATAGAATCAGATGAAACATCCTGATGAAACTGGGAATGCTTTCTCTGTTGCGTCCAACCCGAATTAAAGGCAATAAAACAAAGGATGGATATTAGACCGATGATTGCTGAGCGAAATTTCAATTTTCACCTCATCTAAGCGTAGGAATTGAATTTGGCAATAG
>DTYX01000979.1 GCA_012961655.1 Candidatus Poribacteria bacterium | reverse complement strand
TTGTAGCACATGGAAGGGCGCTAAAAGAGGATATTGATGTTTCATTAAAGTGTGATGCGTCTTGGGTTGCTGCATATCTTGGTATATCTGACATTCATCGTCTGGTACTTCTTCGGTCCTGCGCCTGCCTTTCTGTACGCATTGTTAAACTTAGTCGCCGTTTTGATTATCGCTTGCCCCTGCGCGCTAGGTTTAGCTACTCCTACAGCAATTATGGTTGGCACAGGCAGAGGTGCGGAAAATGGGGTATTGATTAAAGGCGGCGAAAGCCTCGAAAGGGCACACAAGATAGATACCATTGTTTTTGACAAAACCGGAACTTTAACGAAAGGCGAACCTGCGGTTACCGATATTATTGTCGCTAACGATTTTGATGAGGAAACGCTTCTTCAATTAGCCGCTACCGTCGAAAGAGGGTCAGAACACCCGTTGGGGCAGGCGATAGTTACAGAAGCGCAACAACGCAAAATCGAGCTTGGCGGCCCGAAGTCTCGGCTACAAGACTTCAACGCCATCCCAGGCTGCGGCGTCAGTGCAAAAGTAGACGATAAGTCAGTGCTTTTGGGCAACTTGAAGTTGATGTTCGAATCAGGTATCGACGTGGGAGATTTAATAAAAATAGCGGAAAAAATATCCTTAGAGGGCAAAACGCCGATGTATGTGACCGTGAATAAAAAAGCAGTCGGTGTCATCGCAGTGGCGGACACACTCAAAGAAAACTCGAAAAAAGCTGTTTCGCAACTTCACAAACTCGGTTTAGAAGTCGTTATGATTACCGGCGATAACCGCAGAACGGCAGAAGCTATTGCTAAACAGGTGGACATCGACAGGGTATTGGCAGAAATATTACCTGAACAGAAGGCGAAGGAAATTACAAGACTACAGGACGAAGGCAAGATTGTAGCTATGGTTGGCGACGGCATCAACGACGCTCCCGCCTTAGCGCAAGCGGACATCGGCATTGCTATCGGCACAGGCACGGATGTGGCGATGGAGGCTTCGGACATTACCCTTATTAAGGGTGACCTCAGCGGTGTAGTGACCGCGATTCAACTATCAAAACGTACTATGCGCACCATCAAGCAAAACCTGTTCTGGGCGTTCTTTTACAACACCGCAGGTATTCCGATTGCCGCAGGCGTTTTGTATCCATTCTTTGGAATACTGCTTAATCCAATCTTCGCCGCTCTTGCGATGGCATTTAGCTCAGTATCAGTAGTCGCCAACTCGCTTAGACTGCGAAGGTTCAAACCGCACTAAGTCATACCATTTCTCTTTAATCATATTTCATTAACAGCAAGGTGAAGCCCGCTGTTGTAATATATGGAACATCTCGAGAATCGGGGGGGATGCTAAAGATGTCCATCCAAAAAGATTTAGTGCCAGATAAAAGTTGTCTTCAACAGCGTTTGAAGTTAGAAGCGATTTTTAACAGTGTATCAGATGGGATTATCGCCCTCAACGAGGGATATCAAATTACAAGTTTCAACCGAGCGGCAGGTGAGATTACAGGCATTGAGCCACAAAACGCTGTTGACCAACCGTATGCCGATGTGTTTAAAGTTCGGTCTCAAAACCTCGCCAAAATTCTTGCTGACATCCAAGTGGATGGAAAACGAATCGAAGAGATGGAATTGGAAATCGACCGTGCCGATGGACAGAAACGCACGGTGATGCTTAATGTCGATAGATTGGTCGATGTGGATGGGAATTTGGCTGGTGTGGTCTTAATCTTCAGGGACATTTCGGAGGTCAGGCGGTTAAAGGAGGAACTGGAGGGGAGATATCGCTTTCACAATTTGATAGGAAAGAGTCGCCAAATGCAGGAACTTTATCGCCTCATCGAGCAGACGGCGGACAGCGACGCTTCCGTAATCATAGAAGGAGAAAGCGGCACGGGCAAAGAGTTGGTCGCCCATGCCATCCACTACAACAGTCCCAGGGCGGATGGACCGTTTGTGCCTGTGAACTGTTCCGCCTTGCCAGAGACGCTTCTGGAGAGCGAACTGTTCGGTTATGTCAAAGGCGCTTTCACCGGGGCTATGAGGGATAAAATTGGAAGATTTGAAGCCGCAGACGGAGGAACGATATTTCTGGATGAAATTGGGGATGTCAGCCCGTTGGTGCAACTGAAACTGTTGCGCTTCATCCAGGAACGCCAATTCGAACGAGTAGGGGACAGAAAATCAATCAAAGTGGATGTCCGAATCATCGCTGCTACCAATAAAAAACTCAAAGAATTGGTCAGGGAG
>DTYX01000978.1 GCA_012961655.1 Candidatus Poribacteria bacterium | reverse complement strand
GATACTACAAAGATGGTCTCAATTCTGAAGTGGCAATCTAACGAGGTGATTTTATGATGAATGCAAGATATGAATTATTAGCGGAGGAAATCGAGACACAAGGCATCGACGTTGAAGATGTCAAAGATAGAATCAAAAGGCAACATATTGAGACTCCCTCATGGGGTTATGGAGATTCAGGAACGCGGTTTGGAGTCTTCCGACAGCCTGGCGCCGCGCGGAACGTTTATGAAAAATTGCAGGACGCGGCGACGGTTCACAAGCACACCGGTATTGCACCGACGGTGGCTTTGCATATCCCATGGGATGAAGTCGAAGATTGGCAAAAGCTTTCTGAATACGCTAAAGGTTTGGGAATTGGAATTGGCGCTATCAATCCGAATCTATTCCAGGATGAGGTCTACAAACTGGGCAGCGTTTGCAATACCGATGCTGCCATCCGCAGACAAGCGGTAGACCATATTTTAGAATGCGTGGACATTATGAAAAAAACTGGTTCAAAGATTCTCAGCATCTGGCTGGCGGACGGCACAAATTTTCCTGGACAAGGAGATTTCCGCAAGCGAAAACGCTGGCTGTACGAATCATTCGAAGAGGTATACAAAGCCCTGCCCGACGGCTCGCGAATGTTGATTGAATATAAATTTTTTGAACCCGCCTTCTATCATACAGATTTAGCTGATTGGGGCAGCGCGTATGTGATGGCAACGAAGTTGGGCGAACAAGCGCAAGTGCTAATTGACCTTGGACATCACGCGCCCGGTACGAATATCGAATTCATCGTCGCATGGCTGATTGATGAAGGGAAGCTCGGAGGATTTCATTTCAATTGTCGGAAATATGCCGATGACGATTTGACTGTCGGCTCGATGAACCCGCAGGAGTTGTTCCTGATTTACAATGAACTGGTCGCGGCGGAATTAGACCCAAATGTCGAGGCGGATATTGCCTACATGATAGACCAGAGCCACAACCTCAAGCCGAAAATCGAAGCCAGTATTCAATCGGTCTGCAATCTGCAACAAGCATACACCAAAGCGTTGATTGTCAATCGAAACGCGCTTGCCGAAGCGCAAAACACCGGCATGATAATCGAGGCGGAAGAGATTCTAAAGCGCGCTTACAACACTGATGTTCGACCGCTGCTTGAACAAGTCAGGGTTGAAATGGGGCTTGACCCAAATCCCCTGCGGGCTTTTCGCAATAGCGGCTATATGGGTAAAGTACGGAAGGAACGCGTGGGAATTGCCCCTTTGCGTTATCGGCGTCGCCGACCATGTTCATAGATAACCCACGTTGTATCTTCATCGAGATATATAATGTCGTCGGCGACGACAACTCCGTATGAATTGATGGCTTCTATGCTTTTCCTGGCTATGCTCAAAATCTGTCTTCCCGCTTGCTCCTTCGCCCCAACTTCCCATAGGGGCCCGGGCTATGAGCACTTGCGTATCCCAGTTCCCAAGCCGTTTTGCATAGCTCGGTGCATCCCCGATATTCTCGGGATTTTCAACCTGCGCGGCGCAAAATGTAATTGGTATGGCAAATGTAAAGCCAATAAGCACCCACTTTAGCGCAACCACTGTGGAAAAAAGAGTAAGACTCCACCTCATTAGTTAGTTACCCCTCTTCGCATCATGTCATCTCAATTCTGCATAAATTTCAAGAACTCCTCTAAGCTAGACGCGCGTATCGCCTGTCTGAGCAATTGCCGCAGAACTTCCCTTTCCTCTATATTCTGAAGCTTGCCCTGTATTTCTTTTGGAACCACGCTGAACTTTTCCTCCAATTCCTCCAAAACCAACTGTGATATAGCCAATCTCTCGAAGTTCGTTATATACGCCACTTTCTCCACCTCCTTGCTCCTCAACTCATTGTATATTATCCCTTCTTTCTCTAAATCAGTCAATACCAACACTCCGTCTAAAAACCTAAAAACTGCCAATATCTCTTCTCGATTATATCCCTTTCCAGAGTTCATCGTAAGGAATTTCAACGGGCATATTTTCCCTCCAACTTTAGGCCCAACAAGGTCAAGGAGTTTCTGAATTTCTTTGCCATCTTGAGCAATGACACTTCTTCACGCATCACGCATCACGTTTCCATTTCCGTCATCCGACACAAAGTTCTATACATCAACTCCACAGTGTTATGAAAATCGGATAAATTCATTATACAGACAGGAGAATGTATGTGTCGGACTGGCACGGCGACGGTGGCCGATGGAACTCCTTCGCGCGTGAGATGTATCGCTCCTGAGTCTGTGCCGCCGGAGACAGCTCTCTTAAATTGATAGGGGATATTGAATTGTTTCGCAGTGTCAACCAGGAGGTTGACGAGTCGCTTGTCGCTGATGACTGACCTATCCATAATGGTGATGGCGGGTCCCTCGCCCAATGCGGTCGAAGGGCTTACATCTCGTGTCTCAGGTCTGGTTGGCACATCGCCTGCGGGCGTCCCTTCTAAGGCGAAGGCGTAGTCCGGATTGACAGCATAAGCGGCGATTCTCGCTCCTCTTAAACCCAATTCCTCTTGGACTGTGAAGACAGCGTGCATCGTCATTGGATACTCTTTTTTCAGTAACTCCACCAAGACGCCGCAGCCCGCTCTATCGTCGAAGGCCTTGCCGCGCAAGATATTGTCGGACTGAACGCATTTCGTCGCGAAAACTATGGGGTCACCCACTTTCGCGACCTTTTCAGCTTCCTCTTTTGATGAAGCTCCGACGTCGATGAACATTTCATCGGACGCCACCACTTTTTTACCGCGTTCTTCAGGTTTCTGCAGATGGATGGGTTTAGCGCCGATGACGCCGGGTTTCTTCTCCCTGCCGACATATACCCGTTTGGACAATAGAACTCGGTTGTCTATGCCGCCCACTTTCTGAAACCGGACGGCGCCGTTTTTTTCAATAAAATCCACAAATAATCCGACCTCGTCTAGATGGGCGGCCAGCATAATCTTCGGTTTATCGGCATCGCTCTTTTTCGTCGCAAAGAGATTGCCCATCGAGTCGGTGGACACAGAATCGACATGCGGCGATATCTCTTCTTTGATTATCTGCCGCGCCTCGTCTTCAAAGCCCGATACACCCGATGCGTTAGATAATTTCTCTAAAAACATTTTAGGCTCTCCTCAAATGGTGTGTCTAATTCTGAAATGAATATGCTGAGCAATTCAGCCAATCTTTTGATGTCTTCCAGTTTCAGCATTTCGACTGTGGTGTGCATGTTGCGGAGCGGGATAGATAGCAGACCGCACGGAATTCCGCTACGACTAACCTGAATATTGACGGCGTCGGTTCCGCCCGGGGATGGGGATGGCTCGAGTTGATACGGGATTTCATGTTCTTTTGCCAAATCTTGAAGTTTTTGAGAAATCTTCGGATGAAAATTTGGCCCTATGCCAATGGCGGGCCCTTTGTTCATGGCAAAGGTCTGTCTCTCAGGTAAGCCAGGCGCAGCGCCATAAGTTACATCGATTGCGATAGCAACGTGCGGCTTGATTCCGAATGCCGCTCCACTGGCGCCCGAACCTGAAAACTCCTCCTGCGCGGTGGCGATAGCATAAACATCCCACGCGTGCTTTCGCAGTGTCAATCTACGCATGGTTTCCACCATAGCCGCGACGCCGGAGCGGTCATCCAAAGCCTGAGCCGCGACGTAACCGTTTGATAACTCCAGAAATTCACTCTCTATCCGAACCAACGTCCCCACTTCGACGACGTCCTCGACCGTCTCCTTAGGTAGACCGACGTCAATATACAAATCATCCATGTTCACCGGTTTGGCAGCCTCACCGGGGTCTTGAATATGCGGTGGTTTCGCGCCGATGACGCCTCGCAAGGCTCTTCTGCCCAGAACAGTAACCTCTTGACCGGGCAGAATCGAACTATCGACTCCGCCGATGGCGGTAATTCTCAAAAAGCCACCATCCTCCACTTTTGTGACCATCAGTCCTATCTCGTCTAGATGCGCGGCTAAAAGTATTCTCCGCCGCTCGTCCCTCTCACCATTTTGTTCGCCGCGCTTTGTCGCAACCACGTTGCCAATTTTATCTATCCGCACCTCATCAGAATATTCGCTGAGGTGTTTTGACGCAACCTCAGCAGCCTGAGTTTCGTATCCCGATATTCCAACTGCTGCGGTTAAATCTTTGAGTATCTCTTTAAGTTCCAAATTTCACCTCCAAATTCTTTCCTTCTCAGTTATGATTAAGCAAGGAGTTCTGAAATTTTTCTCGGCATATCCACTATCCAATCTTTCTATACATTACATATTTTGTAGTGCATCCACAAATCGGCGCAGTTCGAGTTCCAGTCCGTTCGCTATATCGTGATATTCACCGATGACGTTTTTTTGCTCCTCTGGGTCACTTGAGCGATGATATAGTTCGGGCGGACGACTGCCATCGATGGGAAGCAGATATGTCCATTCTTGATTTCTGGCGTACCACTCGCGATTGTAATGTCCGCCGAAAGCTAGGTCGCGGACATATTCAACTTTTCCTTCAATTAAAGGCATCAAATTACATCCTCCCAAAACCTGTCTCTCTATCCTCGTCGGCAAATCCTGCGGGAAGATAATCTCACTTTTCCCCGATTGGTCGGGTTCAGTGAAGGTCAGAGTGAGCTTGTCCGATTCGATGCCGAGGCATTCGAGGATTGTCGGCATCATATCGACAGTTTGAACCAAAGCGTCAATCTCTTTGCCTGCGCCGATTCTGTCGGGATGACGGATAATCCATGGAATATGGATGAGATATTCGTAATTTCTCGGTTTGGCTTTGCGGATGTAGCCGTGTTCCCCGAACGGTTCTCCGTGGTCGGTCGTGTGAATTATCATCGTGTTATCATCTATTCCCAGTTCTTTAATCCTATCCAAAAGCACTCCGACCCATTTATCCACAAAGGTCACTTCTCCGGCGTACAGATTCTTCGTATGCTGTACTTCTTCAGGAGTCATGTACCCTTCGACATCTCCCGGCACAGGGTCGATTAAATCAGGACCAGCGTAATTCGGGTCAGTGTACATCCTGTCGTAGGGAGACGGCGGGTCCCACGGCTCATGCGGGTCGAACATATCCACCCACAGAAAGAGATTATCTTTTTGAGATTTTGTAACGTATTCCAGCCAGCGAATCGCCTCCTTGACAACCCGCGGGGCGAAATAGTCCTCTTCGCTTTTGCGGACGCTACAATTTTTGATATACTGCTCGAAGCGTTCACACCAAAGTTTATCCGCTTCGCGACCTTCTCCTCTTTTCAAGCGGTGATAAGGGGATTCGTCCACATTAACTTTAACATCGGGCGAAACAATCCAGGGGTCATATTCTTGCCCTCTAACGAAAACGGTGGTGTCAAATCCTCTTCCGCAGTTGTAGACGGGTTTGTGCATATGATAGACATCTGTAATGAAAGCGGAAGTATATCCCTGTTCCCACAGGACTTCCGCCAATAAATAATCATCTTCGGTGAAAGGCTGCCAGCCGGCTTCGTGAAAATGGTATTTCCCCGTCCACCAACCACGCCTCGTAGGCATCGTCGGTAGATTTTCGCTATAAGCGTATCTGAATTTAACGCCCTCTTCCGCCAACCCGTCGATGTTCGGCGTTTTTACATGAGAACCGTAGCATCCTACGTGGTCAACTCTTAAACTGTCAGTTATAATTACGACTACGTTCATTTTGTCCTCCATAAATTAACGAATCAGCATTACGTATTACGTTTTACGAATTATTCCGGTTACCACACTTGATATCAGAGAGCCTTAAAAGTTACCTCCCTTTCAGTATCTCCCTAGCGGCTTTTTATCCTCCCCCATGTGGCGGACAATGTATTAAATAAAGGGACGGAAAATGTAAAACCCAACATCGATTTTTTTATTTCCGCTTTTTCCCTGACTACGTTTGAGATTCGCACCTCATCGAGCAACCCATCTAAGAAGGGAGAAGCTCCTCTTCCCAGCCAAACGACGCTTGCATTTGGAACAATTTTCCCCTTCAGTTTGCCATCGCCATCCTCTTCTCCGTCGAGGTAAACTTTCATCTCGCCTGATTTGGTGTCGTAAGTTCCAGCGATGTGATGCCATTCTTTTAAAGGGATATCGGTTTTTGAGGCGATAAACGCTTGAGCCCAGGCTTGGTTCTCCGAAGTTATACGAAAGACGATTTTCTTGTCGTTCCTCGGCCCTAACTTATAACTGGTCTCTTTGGTAACGCCGGTGCCCCCCGCGGTTGAGTAATTCCTGAGATAGAGCCACATCTCGATTGTGAGGGCATCCGTAATATCGAGACTGTCGCTTGAAGGTATTTCCACAAAGGCGTTGCCTCCACTGAAAGATAAAGCGCCGTCGAATTTCCCTTCAGACCACTCTACCTTTCCCACGATTTTGCCATGATTCTCGTTTAAAGAGGAATCCATCACTTCTTTGCCCTTTTTTTCATCGAATAAATAGAGCGCCACGGTATGTTCATCCAGCTGAATACCTTGCGCTAGGCGAAGGGACATTACAAGAGATACTAGCACAGTACTCAACACACTGATAGAAATTTTCTTTTGCATGATTTCCTCCTTCCAATCGTCAATGGAATTGAATACTCTCTGAAAATGTCAAACTTGGTTGCTTTCCCCATCAAGTATTTCAGAGAGCCTGCCGCTTCACTTCGTTCGAGCGCAGGCCTGAGCTTGTCGAAGGGATGGGCTTTGACGCGCAATGCGCTACTACAAACGACACCTGCATACTCAAGGAAATGACATCTTCCACGCTAGAGACTAAATAAATCTTACTGTTAATAATTTTACCAATTTTTCATCCTCATGTAAACAAAAATCTATGACAGGCACAAATTCCCCCATTGCCTACAATGTCTATATTTCCGTTAATTCCGAAATCCTAATTCCGGCGGCGGGAGCTCCCTTGCCTGTCTTCTGTAAAGTGAGGCAGGGGGGATTTTATTTCGTAAACCAGCCAAGTTTTCCGCGTGGCTATTGCCTCGTTAAATGTGTTTTGACAAAGATACTATTTTATGTTATTATCTTCTTCAAAAAAATGAAG
>DTYX01000977.1 GCA_012961655.1 Candidatus Poribacteria bacterium | reverse complement strand
TTTACATTACCTTTTGATTGAATGGCAGTGTATAAATGCATATAAAATTGGCCAAAGGGCAAGGGAACCATTGGTCCCATTGACGTTTGGGTCGATTCCGCATATATTCGTTCATTTTTAATTATTTTGTTAGCGCTGATAACTCTGCTTGGGATGTTCATCGTGGGCAAAACTCTGTCGCAGGTTCAATCTCGCCTGGCAATCGCGCTGGCTTTGGGATTCGTCATCTTTGTAGCCGCCTTCTTCAACACCCAGGTTGCTCTCCATGTATTGATTTTTTCCATGCTCCTCTCGCCGGAAATAGTTATCGCTGAGACCAGCGCTAGAGAAGTAACGATTAGGATAGACGACCTCATATTGGCGATTATCAGCTTCACCTGGCTTGCGAAGATGACAATCAATAAAGAGTTAACGGCGTTAAGAGATACGCCCCTTAATGCTCCAATCTTTGCGTATATTGCAATCTGTGCTTTTTCAACGGCTTTAGGTGTGGTGCTTGGCAAAGTCTCCCCGCTCAGCGGATTCTTTTTCGTTCTGAAATATTCTGAATACTTTCTCGTCTACCTTATGGTTGTCAATCTGCTCTCTAACGAACAACAGGCGAGGGGATTTATCATAGCCATGCTCGTCACCTGTACTATCGTTTCACTCTACGGGATATCGCAAATTCCCTCTGGAAGGAGAGTATCGACGCCGTTTGAAGGAGAATCGGGCGAGCCTGGAACTTTTGGCGGTTACCTCGTGCTGATGATGGCATTAGCGTTGGCATTTCTCGTATACGCCGAATCCCAAAAGCAGCGAGTACTCTTTGCCGGACTCGCTGTTATAATGTTATTGCCGCTTCTGTTTACGCTTTCTAGAGCCTCCTTTATGGCTTTTTTCCCGATGTTTTTCACCCTATTGTTCTTCAGTAGACGGAAGAAAACATTAGCCATCTTGTTAGCTTTCGCCATTTTGGTTGGGCCGTTTTTAATGCCGCAGTATGTCATCAATCGAATCAGATATACCTTTGAGGAGCAGGCGGGAAGCACGAGAATCGGTTCTATTGCTTTAGAGGGTTCCGCTTCAGCGCGGATTGAATCATGGAAAAAAGTGCTCACTAAAAAGTGGCCAGCCCGTCCACTTTTCGGCCACGGTGTCACAGGCGCTGGCTTTATCGACGGGCAGTATCCGCGCGTTTTAGCCGAAACCGGCGCCCTTGGTCTTTTTCTTTTTTTGTGGCTGCTATGGAAAATATTTTCCAATGCTCTTTTGGTGTACCGAGCAGCAGAAGACGATTTCAGCCAGATACTATCTTTGAGCCTTATGGCGGGCTTGGTCGGTCTGATGTTCCATGCCATGACCGCTAATACCTTCATCATCGTGCGGATTATGGAACCGTTTTGGTTTCTGACAGGGATAGTCATGATGTTGCCAGCTATGGAGATGGAAAAGGAAGTAAGGGAAGGAAAGGTACAGTAGGTATGAGAGGAATGTCATTGCAAGCGCGGCGAAGCAATCAGCGGTTGCTTTTATCTGATATTGTAGCTAAATTTCCCGCTCAACGTATCGTCGTCATCGGCGATGTTATGCTTGACCAATATATTTGGGGCAGTGTCACCCGCATATCGCCGGAGGCTCCTGTGCCTGTTATCGAAGTGGTTTCGGAATCATTCAGGTTAGGCGGAGCTGCCAATGTCGCAGCGAATATCCGCAGTTTAGGCGGACAAGTTACGCTCATCAGCGTGATAGGGGAGGACGAAAATGGCGCCCGATTGCGCAGGATGCTCTTGGAAGATGGAACAGACGTTGACGGCTTACTCGTCCATAAAAACCGTCCGACAACCCTCAAAACCCGCGTGATTGCCCAGCATCAACAACTTGTGAGAATAGATAGAGAAACAAGACAGGAAATTTCTGATGATATAAGCCGAGACATGCTTCGTTATGCAGAAGCGTCGATTCCGAGCGCAAATTCCGTCGTTGTCTCGGATTATGATAAGGGCGTTATCACTAAAGAAGTTCTGACGGGTATATTTGACTGCGCCCAGAGATTTGACAAACCTGTCATAGTTGACCCCAAAATGAGAAATTTTTGGCGCTATACCGGGGCGACAGTCGTCACGCCGAACCAAAAGGAAGCCAGTCAAGCGTCAGGCAGAGAGATTGCCGATGAGGAGGGCTTGCTTCTTGCGGGGCAGGAACTAATCCGACGATTAGAAATTCCTGCCGTTTTGATTACTCGTGGTGAGCATGGTATGTCGCTACTTGAGCGCAGAACATTAACAAATCCTGATTTAAAAGAAGTGAAAGTGACTCACATTCCCGCAGTGGCGCGTGAGGTTTTTGATGTGACAGGCGCGGGAGATACCGTGGTGGCAAGTTTCAGCTTAGCTTTAGCGGCTGGACTGAGTATGGTCAACGCCGCAAAACTGGCGAACTTCGCAGCGGGGATTGTTGTGGGAAAACTCGGGACTGCAACGGTAACTCCAACTGAATTAGCGGAGGTGTTGTGATTTGGCAATGCTAAGAACGTTTAATGAAAAATTTCACAGACTGATTACTCTCAAAAGAGAAGACGAATCTTTGATAAAATTTGCCGGCAGAGTTCACAGGAGATTACGCTTGAGGAGACTTTTAAAAAAGGAAGTAGGAAAAGAAGAGTTAAAACAGCTTAAGAGCGTAATCAGATCAGGCAATCTCTTTCATGGTCCAAAAGTCGAACAATTTCGCGATGAATTTGCGAAACTGTACGGTGTGAGATATGCAATCACTTCTACCTCAGGAACTGCCGCAATTCACGTCGCCTTGGCTATGCTCAATCCAGAGCCCGGGGATGAAATCATTGTGCCTCCGCTTACTGATATGGGCACTATTATTCCTATCATCTATCAGAATGCTATTCCGATCTTTGCAGATATCCATCCTGAAACATGGACAATAGACCCAGAATCTCTTGAGCGGGCGATTACGCCGAAGACAAAGGGAATCATCGTTGTGCATCTGCTCGGCGGTGTCTGCGACATGGACGCAATCTTGGACGTAGCTCAGAGACATAATCTTCCCGTAATTGAGGATTGCGCGCAAGCAAATTTGGCTGAATACAAACATCGATTGGTGGGTACAATCGGCGATATCGGATGCTTCAGCTTTCAGCAAACTAAACATATGATAACAGGCGATGGAGGCATGACTATCACAAATAGTTCTGAATACGGCAATAGAGGTCTGCTTTTTGTAGATAAAGGTTGGAATCGTTCCGCTTGGGGAACAGCGCGGCAGTATACGATGCTGGGAATGAATTATCGGATGACAGAATTACAAGCCGCTGTGGGAATCGCGCAGCTCCGAAAGCTGAGGAGTATCACGGAACGCAGAAACCGAAACGGAAAGCTTATGGCTGAGTTGCTTATGAAAATCGATGGCATTACGCCTCAATACATTGGCGAAGGCGATAAACATACATATTGGTACTACGGATTTACCGTTAATCCTGACGCCCCCTTTACCGCAGAAGCTCTCGCGCGGACGCTTTCGGAACAAGATGTTCTGACAACCGCTCATTATATCGGTAAGCCGATATTCTTGTGTAGCGAACCATTGATGAAAAAGCAACTCTACGGTAACTCTCATTTCCCCTTCGACTATCCCAACGCTCGCCAAGATATAACTTATGAACCAGGCATGTGTCCCGTCGCGGAAGATGTATTAAATCGCTTGGTTTTATTACATATTACGGAACGTTATTCGGAAAAGGACGTAAAAAATATAGCAAATGAGATTAGTCAAGCTGTAAGCAAACTCTCACGAAATATAAAGGGGCAAAAGGGCAAAAGGGCAAATCATCAATCATCAATCATCAATC
>DTYX01000976.1 GCA_012961655.1 Candidatus Poribacteria bacterium | reverse complement strand
TCAATAATTCCTGGATACTTGGTGGAAAATCTTCCATCTTAGCCATTTTAATTTCTCCTTTCCCTTTTCGCAATATCCCGTTTTTAAATCATATCATCAGGGATAAGGGTTGTCAAGGAATTTTCTACGTCTGGCCCTGGGTCATAGGCGAAGAACATCCTCAGTACCAACACAAAGACCTGAAGACACCTGATAAGAAATCGAGTTTTTCAAAAAAACTCGGTTTCTATCGGGTCAAACAATTTCCACCCTTTTCCCTGCCTTTGCCGACTCATGGACTGCCATCATCACCTTCTGGGCAGCCAAGCCGTCTTTTGCGTTTGGCGAAACTTCGCGTCCTTCCAGGATAGCAGCGGCGAATGCTTCCAACTGGCGTTCATAAGGGTCAGCGTCAGGGACGGCGGGAGTTCGATATTCGCCGCGTTTCGCATCGAATACTTTGACATCGCTGGCTTTGCGATAGTATGGGAAACCGATTTGAGCCACGACGCTGCCATTTTCTCCATGCACCGTGATGCCCTCAAACCAATCCATCTTTACTGTGCAAATCAATTGAAATGAACCGCAGGCTCCATCGGCAAATTCAAATAGACTGGTAGAATTTATTCCCTGTCGTTTTTCGGCGACTTTCGTCGTCACGGCTACTACATCTCCGCCGAAGAATCTGATGGTGTCGATAGCATGCACGCCATGTCCCAAAATCATGTCCAAATGCCCATCGCCTGTGCCTCCGCGTTCGGGACGGCGTTGAGCGCTGCTGCTTCGCAATGGCAACGCCAGACAGTGAACATATTGCCCATGAAAAACGGTATCGCAATACCATCCGCTGACCGACAGCCTTTCCCCCATTTCCTCCGCTACAAACTTCTGAGCAAATTGCAAACCTGGGTCATACCGTTTCATACAGCCAATCTGCAACTGCCTGCCTGTCTCTTCGCTGACCTGAAGCATCTGTTCACATTCTTCCACTGTCATCGCCATCGGTTTTTCGACAAGCATATCCTTGCCAGCCCGCATGCACTCGATAGACAACGGCGCGTGAAACGCGTGCGCCACAGGCAACAAAACAGCGTCCATGTCCGCATGCTCGAGAAATTTTCGGTGGTCAGTGTATATCGCATCCACTTCGTATCTCTTCGCCATCAAATTGACCAAATCCTCAGCGACATCGCAAATCGCGGTAAATTCGACATTCTCCGCCTTCTTAAGCGCCGGCAAATGCGCAATCTGCGCGATGCCGCCACAACCCAATAAACCGACTTTTAATTTTCCGTTCATTTAGTCCTCCTTGATACACGTAATCTCTTTCAATTATCATCCCAGGCCTCCTCTGGAGTTGAAGGAGTAACAACATCGTTTCCGTAGAATACCACATCCGCTCCGAGGAAAACCATCACCCTATGGAGATACTTTCTTACCGCTTCCCACATAGGCTCTCCTATCTCGGGATTTATATATCGGGGAGTGAATATCCAGCTCGCATAATTTTCGCTCTCCCACTCAAAGAGTTGCCAATTGGGCATAACCTCATTGAAAGATTCAAAAACCCCAAACTCTTCGTTCATCTCTTCCTGTGTCCTGCACTTTCTGTTTGGAATAACTGCAACAATATTTATCCCCATTTTAGCGCGCTTCCTCCAATCAACCTTTCGCTGACCAGCGCGGTCTAAAAATCAGCGGCTCTATTCTACCAAAAATCATTTCATTCGTCAAACAAAACGAAAAATTTTTCCCAACCTTTTGTCTTTTTTTACACCTAAAATCAGTAAAGGAATTCATCTGTTGAGTCTACCTACATCTTGGTCATTAAATCCGTTAATTGCAAATCAAAGCGTGATGCGTAATGCGTAAAACGTAATGCGTAAGAGGTTTTACGTTTCACAATCCGCTATGGAGCAATCGGAAACTCAGACTATATGAGGGATTGTTAGAATGTTTGTAGATTCAACACAATTCATCATTCAACCGGGGAGGGCTAAGATGGCAGACGATGAAATTCTGGTAAAACGGGCTATGAAGGGCGATAAGGATGCGTTTGGGCAATTGGTGCAGATATATCAGGGAGCGGTGTATGGCTTATGTTATCACATCGTCGGTAATTTTGCAGATGCCCAGGATTTAGCGCAGGAAGCGTTTGTGCAAGCGTATCGGGATTTGCATCAATTGCGCGAACCTGCGAAATTCGCAAACTGGCTGAACCAACTGACGCGGAATGTCTGTGGGATGTGGTTGAGACGTCAGAAAAATAAGATAGTGCCCCTTGATGAGATAGCATCGAATAATCTCGCTGATTATGCGACACCCACGCCGTTAGAAGAAATTGAAACGGAAGAGATGCATCAATTCGTCCGACGCGCTATCGACGTCCTATCGGAAAAGAATAAACTGACGGTGACACTGTTTTACATGGATGGATTGTCGTACCAAAAAATCGGCGATTTTTTAGGCGTCCCCGTCAGTACGGTGAAAAGCCGCTTGCATGAATCTCGCAAGCAGTTAAAGGAGGAACTAATCAAAATGGTCGAAAAAACTTTTGAGAAACACAAATTGCCGAAGGACTTTGCGGATAAGGTTTTACGTGAGGTGACAGTCAAACGCGTGGATATTGAAGAAGATATGCCGGTTGTCGTTCTTGCCAATAAGTCCGCTGATTTGCAGCATCACCGGTAAGTTGCCCGAAGAGTTTTCAAAGCAGTTAAAAGAGCTTAGTCAATCCGATATTATCCAAAAATATCAGGAAAAATTGCGCCAATTGGAAACATCGCCCGATGAACACGCTGAAATGATAAACCTGTTGCATTGGGATTTGGCGGAGAATTATCGTCGTGGGAGGGGATTTGGAATCCCTACCCTGTGCAACCAGCATTCATACAAGTCATTTGCGAGTTCTAACGCGTCGCGGCGGATACCGTATCGCGCCCAGTAACGGCAGATATTCTTGATGTCACGCTGAAGCAAAGTGTATGCGTTTCGATTGACGCGCGGGTCTACGGACTGGGGAAAGTCGATAATCTTGAGCACCCCATCCCAGTAGAGGATGTTGTACGGAGAAAGGTCCGCATGCACCCGATTACACGCAAGCCAAATCCTTATATTCTCGAACAAAAGTTCAAACAGCGGCTCAACCTCTTCTGGCGCTAAAATCACGTCACGGAGTAGTGGAGCGGGTGACTGTTCATCTCCGATGTATTCCATCAGAATCGCCGTCTCACTTTGCGCAAACGGCCGCGGGACATCCGCGCCAGCGTTATAGAGTAAGGAGAGAGTTTCAAATTCCTGCTCAATCCAGGAAACATGTTCGACTTCACGCGCCTTTCGTGTCCGCTTCTGGCGCGGCGTAATCGCTTGTCAATAATCCGCCCTTCCCGATACACCGCATCGTTCTTGAAATTAGAAAACCGCGTATGGTCGAAAAACGTGACCTCTCTAAAACTGTCGCGCTTCTTAGTAACAACATGATGGAACTGCCCACGTCGGTAAATTTTAGCCGCAAGGAGCTCGACTTCCGTCGAGGGATGCGCCTGACAACAGAAAACTGTCGCTTCCTTACCGCTCTTAACGACGCGGACGACGTCAGTAATTAACCGCGATGCGAGGAAGTTGTCGAGGGCATCCGCGTAAATGCGGTCGAGTTCAGAGACGATTTTTTGGCGTAACATTGGATTTCACCTCCTTCTCTTATCTCGTTTCTCCAGGTTAGTCAGTTCATTTCATAATTCCGTATAGGGTTTGTGACTGTCTGGCGGCACAGAGGCGCGCCGCTACGACATTTATCTTGTAGCGTCATCCCTC
>DTYX01000975.1 GCA_012961655.1 Candidatus Poribacteria bacterium | reverse complement strand
CTGGGGCGATTTGAACGCCCGGCCTCTGGATCCGGAGTCCAACGCTCTATCCGCTGAGCTACAGGCACGCTGAAATAAACGGAGGGAATTTGTTAATAATGATAACCAATTTGTATGGAATTGTCAAGAAAAATTTGGAAGGGGCACAAATTCCCCACGGTAGCAGAATTGGCAACAATTCTGACGATTGTATGAATCAACCGAATTCTCTACGGTCTTGCCGAATTCCTGAAGTCTTGCGACTTCAGCTACATTCGGGACGAAAATTCTCTCATGGGAATTTCTATGGAGAGGTAGTGAAGCATGAAAAAAAGGGCTTCTTGACGCCGCCGAAGAATTTGATTTTGACCCTATCATTATAACCGCACCAAGCTTATCGAATTACATCTCCTCACCTTACGGCAGCTATAAAGAATTAGCCGATGTTTCCGTAGAATTGAACGAAGAGAAAGTGGGAGATTGCGTCAAAATTTATAGACGCATTAAAACCCCTGCAGGCGCTCTCACAGATGGCTTTTTAATCGCGCCGGCTTTCGGAGAATACGGTATATCTCCCAACCCACATCGTTTTGAATACGCGGTCAAAGAAGCCGCGGATGTGGAAAAAATTCGTTACCTTCTTCCCGACCCAACTCAAGCTAACATGAATCATTACGCCGGATTTGTGCGAAACGTCGGTGAGCGTGGTCTGGTTGAAGTTCGTCCAACCATCGGCGCTGACCACTATTTGGTCGATTCACTTGGTCAGGCAAACGCGATGCTAGCATACTACGAAAATAGGGAGATGCTTATAGAATTGCTGCATCTATTTCATCGTTACAATCAGACAGTTATGGAAGTTTGCTTGGAAACTGGAGCGGAAGTGATATTCGATAGCTGGTACAATTGTTCGATGAGCGCTGGCTGGTCACCGCAGATTTATCAGGAGATATTCCTGCCTTTGATTAAAGAAAATGTCGAACTCACCCACAGTTACGGAGCGCTCTATCATTTCTATGACGATGGCAAATGTATGGCAATCATAGAATGGCTGCGGGATTGTGGCGTTGATATTATCTCAACCTTGCCACCGCCGCCCATAGGCGATGTTGACCTTGCGGCGGTAAAACAGAAAATCGGAGATACGGTATGTTTGAAAGGAAATATTGATTTGATATATGTGTTATTGAAAGGTACACCTGAATTGGTCGGAGAAAAAGTTAGAGAAGCAATCTGTGTGGCAGCCCCGGGAGGTGGATTTATTTTGAGCACTTCGGATTCTATTAGAGATGGAACTCCAATCGAAAATGTACGAGCTTATTTTGAAGCAGCAGGGAAGTATGGGATGCGTCAGACGCAAAGATTAGCTCAGCTTTTAAATTTTACCATGATGCAACTTGAAGAATAATGGAAAATTTTTATTGCTATCCAAAAATAATTAAGTTATAATTTTAACATTAAACTTCTTAGCTTTTATACTTATTCGATAAAGGAAGGTGGAAATCTGGTCGCGATAATTTTCGACCAGAGATGAAATCAATGCCAGTTTTTGAACCAGTAGGAGAAAAGGAAGTTACACGCGCAATTGCAGATAGTTTTTTACGC
Organism: Candidatus Poribacteria bacterium; assembly: GCA_012961655.1. Classification (GTDB taxonomy): domain Bacteria; phylum Poribacteria; class WGA-4E; order DTYX01; family DTYX01; genus DTYX01. The sequence goes on along the minus strand of DTYX01000975.1, from coordinate 7,126 downwards.
CAATTTCACGAGTATGCGGACAGCGATGTTATCATTGTAGGCGCAGGCCCGAGCGGATTAATGGCTGGACGAGAGTTGTCAAACGCAGGCGTCAAAGTTTTAATTGTTGAGAGGAATAATTACCTCGGCGGCGGATTTTGGATAGGTGGATATTTGATGAATAAAATTACGGTGAGAGGTCCAGCGGAAAAGGTACTTGATGAATTGGACGTGCCTTACGAAAAAGCTGTACCAGGATTGTTCGTCGCTGATGGTCCGCATGCGTGTTCAAAACTAATTGCCGCGGCATGTGATGCCGGAGTTAAATTTGCCAACATGACTACTCTGGATGATGTTGTGTTGCGCGAAGGCGGACGGGTAGCGGGCGTTGTCGTCAACTGGACGCCTATCAAAGCCCTACCGCGTGAAATTACCTGCGTCGACCCGGTCGCTTTGGAATCGCTATTGGTCGTAGATGCGACGGGACATGACGCTGAGGTCCTGAGTCGGCTGGCGGAACGTAAGATGATTAATCTGCCAGGACACGGGGCAATGTGGATTGAACAGTCCGAAGACGCGCTCGTCGAACATACCGGCGTCGCGCATCCGGGGTTAATCGTAACCGGCATGGCGGTTACAACGTTGTACGGACTTCCACGAATGGGGCCAACCTTCGGGGCAATGTTGCTTTCAGGTAAGAAGGCTGCTGAAATCTGCCTTGAAGAGTTGAAATAGTTCCGACAGAAACTCGTTTTCTCGGGGAAAACGGGTTTCTTATAACCATTGCTGTGGCATGGAAGTGAATAGCTATGAACATCCAAACACCAGATGTCATCTATCTGTACGCTGGCAGTTCTGCTAAAACTCTAAATGTTGAGGAATTGGTTGATTATCTGCGAATCCAGTTGCCCAAATTCCGAATCTCGGTTCGCCCAAATCTCACAGACTATTATTTCGCTCAATTGCCCTCAGAGCAAACTGACGCCGAGCTGGATAAACTCGCTTTTCAAATCGCCTCCTGTCGAGTGCGAAATCTGATGGAAGGATGGACGCCGATTGAACCGATGTATGGCGAAATTGCTTACGAGAAACGCAGATTGCAGGGTAAATCAAAAGCTGTTGGAGTTCTGTACGATGGATTTGGACTGTCGGCGGTATCTTTCCGCCTCATTGATAATTCAGAAAAAAATCCAAATTGTTGTCATATTGTTTTGACCGACCAGCTCTTCGGCACCTGGGATGAAGACGACAGACGGTATCACGCCAGAGTTGGAGTCTTTGCACAACCCTCCATTCTCTCCACAACGGGGCTTGTCGAAGCCCCAGCAAAGCCGAAAGATTTCTACATCCTCAAACAACAATCTCAGATATTGGGACAAAATGATCTAGCCGTAGCGAAATTAAAAGAAGAATTTAGAGGGCGATTTATCGATTATGATGATGAACGGCTTACTGAAGTGATGAAAGGATATGTGATGCAGGCGGTGTTCTATCAGTTGACGGGAGAGCCATTCTGTCCAGAGCCTACTTGTCGACTATATAACGCGCATTGGCAAGAGGAGGTTATTCGGGCGCAATTGGAAAATAAAGCTGAATTTTGTGCGCAACATAGTCGGATTTTAGCCGATTTAAGATAGCTACACTTGACATTTCGATAATCTTTTTGTATAATAAATATCGTGAATCTTCTGGAGTTCTGGAAGGAGGTGTAAACTATGCGCTGTATTATATCCCTTGTAATTTCTCTGTTTGTTGTCGCTTATATGGTAACCTTAACACCGCGGGGTGTCTGCGCCGGTTTGCTAGATGACGCCGTTGGCGTCTGGCTTCTTAATGAGAGCAGCGGAACAACCGTCCACGACACTTCAGGAAATGAAAACCATGGTGAAATGCGCGGTGGCAGTGGCAAATGGGTGAAGGGGAAATTTGGAAATGCCCTGCAACTCAATGGAACTAGTGAGTTCGTAGAAGTGCCAGATTCAGATTCCCTCGACCTTGAAGAGCAGGTCACAATGGTCTGTTGGTTTAACTGGGAAGGTTCTGGCGATGGATGGCAGACTTTTTTCTCCAAGGGTCCTATGTCAGGCCCAAATGAGAATTATGCCCTCTTTATTAATAACGGCGGACGTCATACGCATTTCTGTACTAATGCAGGAGGACGAAATTGCCTGAATTCACCTAATAATGCCTTTGAACCCAACAAGTGGCATCACACCGCGGCCACTTATGATGGTAAAAGGAAGATAACTTATCTTGATGGTAAAGAAGTGCAAAATGACCCTTTAAGCGGGAAGATGGTTACCAACGACAACTATCTGGGAATTGGGTTTAGAGAAGGCAGTTCCCATTACTGGAAAGGGATGTTGGACGATATGGCGATATTCAAACGAGCCTTGTCGGCTGACGAAGTTGTGGATATTATGGAAAACGGACTGGAGGCGATAGCGCCGGTTCGGCCAGATGATAAACTTGCCGCCACGTGGGGAAAGATTAAAGTCCGATAACAATTCTGTTCACTTCGTTCAGTAATTTACCCAGTGAGATAAGTTCTCTCTATCTCACTGGATTTACTTTCTATTTTTCAAAACTACTTTTTCGATGCCTGTCAGTGGAACTCCTGCTGGCAGGCTTTTTCTTGATGATGAAATATCTTATAATTTTCTGCTTAATAGTTTTTAGCTTGAATGGGCTAATAGCCTCAAATGAAGTGCAGTTCCCGCCTTTTCCGTCAATAGAATCTGTGAAAGAGGCATTAGAAATTCAGCCTAACTCTTTAGAGCTACTTTCACGTCTGGCACAGCTTTACATCCGGCAGGAGGACTTTGATGCAGCGGTAGAAGCCTATCAACGGATGATAACGCTGCAGCCTTCCGACTCTTTCTGGCTACTGGAAGCATACAGCGGGTTGGGATTTGCCTATATGAATCTGGCTCAATATCCCGATGCCCTTCAAAATTACCAAAAAGCGATGGACTTGGTCCCAGAATTACCTCAGGCGTATGTTGGAATCGGCTTAATCTATGAACAGTTGAATCAGCGCTCTGAAGCGATTGCTGCTTTCAAAAAAGCATCTCAATTAGAACCGGATATTCCAGAAGTATGGTATCATCTAGCGCTCATTTATGAAAAAGAGGGGAACATCGATACAGCCTTCGACTATTCTCAGCAGGCTCTTAAAATTGCGCCAAATTGGGCAGAAGCGCACTACCTGCAAGGTGACATCCTGACTAAAAAAGGCGATTTTCAAAAGGCGATGGTTTTACTCCAACGCGCCATCGACCTTAAACCGGATTTGAAAGAAGCGTACTATAGTCTGGCGCGTGTCTATTTAAAACAGAAAAAGAGAACGGAAGCGGAGGAGGCGCTCAAGAGATTTCGTGAACTTAGCGAATTGGAAAGTAAACTACAAATTCATCAACAACGGGTCAGAAATACTAAAGGAGGAGAAAAAGTCAGAGCGCTGTGCAACTTGGGAGCAGTTTATTTAGAAAATGGCCGGCAGAAGGATGCTTTTTGGGCTTATCAACGAGCGCTTCAAAGAGACTCACAATGTGCAGAAGCCTATGTCGGACTCGGTGCTGTCTATGTTCAACAGCAAAAATATAAAGAGGGGCTTGCGGCTTATCACAAGGCGTTGGAATTAAATCCTGAACTTGCAGAAGCCTATGCGGGACTCGGCATGATAGCCGCAAAACAGAATCAGTTCGCTGAAGCGGCTGAATATTACGAACGAGCTAGCCAACTTAAACCCGATACTTCCAATGTGTGGCTCAATCTCGGCATAGTCTACACCAAGCGGCAAAAGCTTTCCGATGCTATCGCCGCCTACCAAAAAGCGTTGTCAATTGACTCGGGCCTTGCGCGTGCGCATGCCGCGTTGGCATCTATCTTTGAACGCCAAGGGAAAGTTGATGAAGCTGCCGCTGAATATCAAGAAGTGATTCGGATACAACCATCAAAGCCAGCCGCTTATGGCAAACTTGCCAAATTATATTCAGAAAATGGAATTCACTTAGGTAAAGCGGTCTCTCTAGGGGAAACTGCGGTGCGACTCGCTCCAAATTCTACTTTTTATCTCAATCTGTTAGCGTGGATTTACTACCAAAATAAGAACTATTCTATGGCAGAGGAGACTATCTTAAAAGCATTACGGCTTGACCCGGAAAATCCCTTGTACCAAGAAGGATTGCAGGAGATTAGAGATGCATCCGCTAGATAAAATATTGCTCTAATAAATCGCGTTTAGCCAAAATCATTATACTGAATTGAACCCAACTTTGGAAAAGTAGCCTTAAATTAATTTGACAATGTTAAATTAGACCCTCACAGTGATATGGATAGAGAAATCCCCCCTAGTCCCCCTTTAACGTTGAAATCTAACATTGTCGAGTTAAAGTAGATTTTTTAATTGACATAGAATTTCGGTTATGCTAGAATAAAATTAGCGACCTAAATTCTTAAATGCGTCAAATTTGCTGATTTTTATCATTGAGGAGGTGATTATGAAATGACAGGGATTACCAAAATCACCCGCCTTAAAATCCTATGTCTATTGGGATTAGCTCTTTTGATTCTCGCTTGTGGCGAGGAGGAATCCCAACCAGTAAAGCAGCCGGTGTCCACTGCAGAAGATGCAGGGGAAGAGATTATTGAAGAGTTGAGCGCGGAAGAGCTCGCCGCCCTCAAAGAGGAAGCAGAAAAGGAGATACGGCAAAATTGGCTTGACTTTGCCCAGGCCGTCTCAGACCACAAAAAGAAAGAGATATCTAAATACTGGATTGACAGTAAAAATACTTTTCTCTTCCTCTTTGCCAGGTGGGGGAATCCAGGACAAAACTACCAAGTGAAAGGGACCAGGAATATAGTTGACATCTTCGGCACTTGGTGGACTGATAAAAATTGGAAGAATCTCCGATTAGTCACTGATGTCTCTCAAGTTGTAATCCAGGACGACGATGCGGTAAGCACCGGAAATTATGATTTTTCTGTCACTCTCGGCAGAGGCACTTATGTGGCGTTGTGGCGGAAATCTTCGGGGAGATGGGGAATCTTCGGGGTTGACTTTCCCGACCAGGGGATGTTTAAGAGATTAGATTTCGACAAAGAGAAGGAGAAAATTCTTAAATAAGGTTGCTTCCAATATTCTACTATGCGCATCAATCTGAAGGGTTTGGAGTAGAAAAATGGCTATTTTAACATTATGCGTGCATAGGCATAGTTCCTTTGACAAGAAGCATCAAGTAAATATCCATCGCCTTTTGCACGCATTTTTACTTCCACAAAAGGGAGAGCTAGTTGCAGTCATGGATATTGACGCTGAACGGACCCGAAGTGCGCAGGAACGATATGAAATACCGAATTACTATACAACTCTGAATGATATTGTCGGAGATGATAACATTGATGCCGTTATGGCGCTCACGTCGCTTTACCACCATCGTTTGCCAGTCATTGCAGCAGCATAAGCAGGCAAGAATGTCTATTGCGAAAAGCCGATGGCCCCGACTATCGAGGATACTGATGCAATGATAACAGCCTGTCGGGAAAATAGCGTGAAGTTGATGGTCGCTTTCATGAAACGATTCAATCCGTCGTTTAGGCAGGTAAAAGCGCTACTCGAAGAGGGACAGCTCGGACAGGTCTTTGAGGGGAAGTTTTTCGGTGTCAATGAAAAAAATCGAGGCTCTTATCTCTTTTGGGGGATAAAATTAGAAATGTCTTGGCAAGAAACCGGAGGTATGATATTGTATTAATTAATGAACAATCGGTTGCTTCAGAGCAAAGGAGGGATTATCAGTGGAACAACGGGAGGCTGTAACCAAAATAGTCGAGGAGATATTGGAGGAGAAGTTCGGGGACTATTTCTCCAGATACCTGGCTGGTCGGGAGCGGGAGTATGAGCGGATAGGGGTAATGGAGCGGCTCATCCGTCTGGAGGAGGAACTCAAAGCCCAGCGGGAACTGATGGAGGTCCGTTTTGAAGCATTAGACCAGCGTTTTGAGGCAATGGGCCAGCGTTTCGAAGACCTGATGCGCTATATGGACCAGCGCTTTGAGGCAGTGGATAAGCGTTTTGAAGCAATGGATAAACGCTTCGAAGACCTGATACACCACATGGACCAGCGCTTTGGGGCGGTGGATAAGCGCTTCGAAGACCTGATACACCACATGGACCAACGCTTCGAAGGGATGAACCGGCGCTTCACCCTGCTCACCTGGCTTATATCCAGCCTATTTGGGGCTCTGGCTCTGCTCATCACCGTGTTCAAATTCGTGGGGTAAAAGAGCACGGGGTTGAACCCCCGTGCTGAGAGAGCAAAGCCACCTCCAGGACTGAATTTTAGCCCAGGACTTCGCTCTTTTAGCCCGAACGTTTACGTTCGGTTTCTTTAATCAATGGGCTTGTTTAAGAATTGCCCATGTTGTCGTTAATTGGTGAATATCCTTTAGCTTTATAGGAGCTAAAGCTTGGTCAGGCATCTCTTCATATTCAATCATATATCCGGGCTGCTGGGAGGTAGTCCAGATATCATTCCATTTTCCATTGGATTCATGATAGCGAAACTGAAGGAAATTTTCTTCTCCATTTTCTACCATATCTCCTCCGTCGTCCGGTTGGGTATCATCCCAGTTTGTGAAACGCCACCACCGTTCACCGGTTATCCATCTCCAACCTCTATCGACTCGTCTAGCCCAACGAACTTGAAAACCACCCAGCCAGTATAGTTCCCTCTGAAATGTCTGCCAGACAAAATCATTTTCTTCCTGAGAGGTGAGAGTTGCCAGATGTCCAGGCAAGCCCTCATGTGACTGTCTTTTCGCATGAATATACGCTCGAATCCAAGTCGACGGGTAGTCTATTGCATCATACCAGTGACCATTAACCGGCCATTGGACGGGTTCAGAATTAGCATTTATCCCCGCTATAAATAAACAGAGACAGCACAATGCTAACAAAAGTGATAAGGATTTCAAACCTTGTGGATTCATCTTTATTTCTCCTTTCAAACGAATTTATTTCTCAGACTATTGGTATTCCGCTACCAATTTCTAAGCAATTAAAATATGGAACTTACAAACAGTTTACAAAAATTCGCTCAAAATTTCTTACAAATTCCCCACAAGAGCATGGAGTGGCAGCACAGAG
>DTYX01000974.1 GCA_012961655.1 Candidatus Poribacteria bacterium | reverse complement strand
CGGGATGGAAACTATGAAATCTACGTTATGGATGCTTCAGGGAAAAATCAACACAACCTAACAAATAATCCGGCAGAGGACTGGTTTCCATCGTGGTCTTCTGATGGTCGGAAGATTACTTTTGACTCCAATCGGGATGGGAGCCGGGACATCTACGTCATGGATGCTTCAGGGAAAAATCAACACAACCTAACAAAAAATCCTGGGTATGACATTTTTCCTGACTGGTTTGGCCCTGCTTTTGCGCATTCTGTCTCTCCTGCTAACAAGCTCAGAGCAATAATATGGGGGCGGCTCAAGTAGAATTGTACCAATGCAGGTACTTGTTCTGATAATGGATGCGGCTTGCAATAGCCTGAATTGTTTGCCTGCGAATAATCGGGTTGCTTACGATGTGATGGAAGATGCGCGGTGGCTAAGAAACTGCCGCGCATATTTATACGAGGAATTAGCTGAGCGTTTTGCAAAAGAAGATCTTTCAAATATAGTCATGTATCTTACCCAACTTAATGAACGAAATGGGGCAATTTTGTGCAGAATTTCAACCATTTCGTACAAACATAACTTTCCGTTAAGTGTTTGCGTCATGTCGTCTCATATTTTCGAGAGTAGTGATAAGTTATGCTTATCTATCCATAAGAGCATTCCAAATGCGTTTCGGCGCGAAAATTGCAAAAGCAAACATAACTACCTGTACCAACACTAAGGAGATAAAGGAAAATGCGCAAAATAATTCTGACTATAACTTTCAGTATATTGTTCTTAGGCGTTGCTCTTGCGCCTGTCTGCCACGCTTATGGCAATGGATAGATGTTCCGCCATTTGAAGATTTAGTAGATGTGCAGTTTGTCAATTCTAAATTGGGTTGGATAGCGGATGGCTGGATAAGAAAAACTAACGATGGGGGTGAGAATTTTCAAGTACAATACCGAAACCGAGGCATTGACATAACAGGCATTTATTTTGTCGACGCGCAAGAGGGTTGGGCGATTGGTTCTGAGGGCAAAATTTTTACCACGAAAGATGGCGGCGAAACATGGGAGAGAATAAGTAGCGCAAATGAAGAACTTAGGGATATATTCTTCTTAAACAATGGAGAAGGATGGATAGTTGGAGGGGAAGAAAAAAGCTTCATCCTTCATACTCAAAATGGCGGACAAACCTGGTCAATTAAGGAAAGGAACTTCACGGTACCGCTCAAAAAGGTCCATTTTGTGAATTCAAAAGAAGGCTGGGCAGTTGGCGGAGTTTGGCGGCCTGGCTTCAGAACGGGCATCATCTTGCATACGAAAGATGGGATGAATTGGGAACAGCAATTGGAGGTTCGGCCACCTTTAGAAGGGGTAGATTTTGTTGACGAAAATGAAGGTTGGGTTGTGGGGAGCGGCGCTGCGATTTTCCACACAAAAGATGGCGGACGGAATTGGGAGCGACAAAACGCAGGTGAGATTAACACACATCTTACCGATGTGCTTTTTTTAGACACCCAAAAAGGTTGGATTGTGGGATGGGATGGACTCGTCCTTCATACCGAGGATGGAGGAGAAAATTGGCAGATTCAAAGAAATTCTCGTCAGGATAATCCCTTTTTAGCTTATTATGAGACGCTGTATGACATCTGCTACGATGGAAAATCAACACTGTGGGCGGTAGGGCGAAATGGGTTAATTTTGAAGTATACGGACCCAGCCCTTGAAGCGTATCCTGTTTCCACACCTGCTGATAAAATTCCAACCACCTGGGGAAGGGAAGGATAAAAAATTACCCGTATCAAAACTATCCAAATCCATTCAACTCAGAAACATGGATACCGTATCAACTTGCGTCAGATTCATCCGTTACCATTCGCATCTACAACACCAAAGGTCAGCTTATCCGCACTATCGATTTGGGACATAAAACAGCAGGCGTGTATAAAAGCAAGGAGAAAGCCGCTTACTGGAACGGTAGAAATGATGCTGGCGAGGCGGTAGCCAGCGGCATGTATTTCTACACACTACAAATAGGGGATTTTAGAGCAAATAGACGAATGCTGATTATAAAGTAGTGTCGCAATATGAACGAACATACCTACCACCTTGCCACGTAATATCTACACGTGAATGTGGATATCCCGCCTATAAATGTCAAACGTCCTTTTGTATCAGTGGAGGTTGTTGCACTCAGGCTCCAAACAGGTGTTGTACAGGCTTGCCATGGCCTGAATCGTTTGGCTGCGAATAATCGGATTACTTACGATGTGATGGAAGATGCGCGGCGGCAAGAAGCCGCCGCGTAACTCTCGCGGAGCAGAGCGATATAGCTTCTTTCTCGACCCTCTACTTGCTGTTCTCTGCAGCTTTTTGATTATCAAATAGCTTCGCTTCTTCATGAAGAGGCAGATGAGTATGGTAACAGAAAAACTCGCAATTTCAGTAAGTTTTAGAAAAGAACTTGCACTTTCATCTGCCCGTTAGGAACTGGGAACTAGAATCTGGGAACTGGGGCGTTGGGACACAGGGGAAAAAGAGGGCATTGGGGCAATGGAGCATTTTTTTGGACGCAGTGGAGAGAGCGGTTGCACTACCGCGTTTAAAGGAAAACTTTGCGTCCTTTGCCTCTTTGCGTTCTCTGCGTCCCCCAATTCCATGGAAAACTCTTTCGACAAAAGTTCAAAATCTTTATGAAAACTTACTTCTTTTGTGGTATATTAAAAAAAGCTTGACAATTTAGTGTGATTAATGTATAATTGCATTCGAATGTAATTATATATCTTTGGGAGGTGTTTTTTTTGCAAGACTTACAATCGTTAATTCAACCACGGATGGCGGAAGCTATCAGTCTGCTTGCGAAGTTTTTCAGGGGGCTTTCTGATGCGACGCGATTGAGAATTTTATATCATTTGCTACAGAAAGAACGGAACGTGTCAGAATTAGTGGAATTGTTGGGAATTTCGCAAGGACGGGTGTCCAACCACCTCGCCTGCCTGAAATGGTGCGGCTACGTCCGCGCTCGACAGAGCGAGCATGATGGCAGATGTATCTATTACCAAGTTGTTGACCCGCGGGTGCGTGAAATCGTCAAGTTGGGCTGGGAAATGATGTCTGACAACGCTGAACAGATAGCCAGTTGCACCCGTATTCAAGCGAAATAGTTGTCCGACCAAAAGAAAGGGGTGAAAACTATGAGATTAACGAATCTTCCCACATTTGGTTCAATTATTTCAGCAATAATAGCCTCTATCTGCTGCATTGGTCCCACTGTTTTAGCAGTGATTAGTGTAGGAGGCGCTTCTTTTTTTCAAAGTTTGAAAGCCTTCGTCCATATTTTATCGTGATAACGGTTGCCTTACTTGGTTTAGCTTTTTATTTAGCTTACAGAAAAAGGGAGGTCGAATGTGAGGATGGAAGCTGTGAACTCAGGAGCGCAATGAATACCCTCGAAACTACAAATCCGCCGGTCATTATGGCTAAAGCGCAACAAACAGTAACAGTAGTGAGTAGTGAGCGCTGAAAGCTGGACGGTTGCTCAAGAGGGACGCACGCAGGATGAGATTGCCGACTTAAAGTTGTCTTTCAACCAAATAATCGAGCGGTTACAAACGACGCATGACAAACTGAGAGCCTCCGAAGCAAAATACCGCGCAGCTTAACAGGCCTTATTGACGGTTAAATAATTATGAATTAAAGGTTGCACGTTGATGCAGGTTTCCTGGAATTGGTTCGCTACGGCGTCCGAAAGCCAGAAGACCCGCTCATCTTTTTACCGTAACCTTTTTGGTTATAAGTTGTATATAAGTTGGATATGCGGACTTCGCGCTGCGGTTTACCATGACAAATATTCTTCATAAAGTACACGAGTTTTTCACCGTAGGTAGTGTACAATTATCTGGAACCGAAAATCTGGAGGGGGAATGGAAGGATGGAGAAAACATCACAATTATAAAGGAGGATATTATGGCATCGACTAACACACGACGTTTGGATTTAGTGATTTTAGGCTCCGGTTCGGCGGCGTTTGCCGCGGCGATTAAAGCGGCGGACCTTGGAACGAAAGTCGCCATGACGGAATATGACCAGATTGGAGGCACCTGCGTCAACCGTGGATGCATCCCATCCAAAAACCTGATTGCAGCGGCGGAATTGCTCTACAAATCAGAACACCCGCCTTTTGAGGGGTTGGAAGGAAAGCGTTTGGGAGTGGATTTTGCCAAACTGATGCGCCAAAAGGATGAACTGGTGGAACAGTTGCGGGCGAAGAAATACATTGATATTGTCAAATTTGACCCTAACATCGAGATTGTGTCGGGGAAAGCGCGCTTCCTTTCCGAGGGTGCCATGCAGGTGGGCGAGACGGTTTTGGAAGCGGAGAAATTCCTGATTGCCACGGGCTCGCGCCCCTCTGTTCCGCCCATCCAGGGTTTGCGGGAAACCGGCTTCCTCAACAGCAGGCAGGCGTTTGAACTCGCAGAACTTCCCAAATCGCTGATTGTGATAGGCGGTGGTTATGTGGCTTTAGAT
>DTYX01000973.1 GCA_012961655.1 Candidatus Poribacteria bacterium | reverse complement strand
TGTACCGTTATTACACGTCGAGACAGCGAGGATGCAGTCGTGATGTCACTCGATTATTACAATAGTTTGATGGAAACAGTCTACCTACTGAAATCCCCGAAAAATGCGGCGCATTTATTGAAGTCTATCGAGCAATACCGAGAAGGTGATACTCAAGAGAAACCATTGCTGGATGAGTAGAAAACTGGCCTGGACTGAGGCGGCTTGGTTAGATTATGTATATTGGCAAAGCCAGGATAAAAAGACCTTAAAGCGAATCAATAGACTGATTGTCGATGTGCTTCGGGTACCTTTCGAAGGCATTGGTAAACCGGAGCCTCTAAAAGAAAACTTGTCGGGATTTTGGTCCAGAAGAATCGATGCTACGCACAGATTGGTTTATGCCGTTTCGGATACCCACATAACCGTTATTTCATGTCGATATCATTATGGGTAAAAACTTCTCCGTACCCATTTTCCGGACTGGCAAATTAATTTCAATACATCTCGCCGCAAGGCTTTGCCATGTACACCTTAAAAATAGTATCTCAAAGCCTTGATCGGGTTAAAATCAGAAATATACAAAGTTGTATTACGGGAGAATAAAGCATGATAACCCTATCACCTGGAAAGATGACAATGGCAGAGAAGCTCTCTGCCATGGGGACCTTCTGGAATAATTTATGTCAACATAGCTCGTTGGACCCCCCCCCCTGATTGGCATGAACCTGTTCTGGTGTTGCGGGAGCAACAACGTATTGCGGGCAAACAACAAGCGATGGACTGGAATACAGCGAAAGAGAAAATACGTCAGAAAATTAAATGAAGATAAAAATCTTACCGGCAGCCAATGATGATTTATTAAACGGTTATGATTTTTATGAGCAACAGGGAGCTGCGTTACTAAGCACTTATAATAAATACGCTGAATAGTTACATGTTCACCTATACTGATTATCACCGTTATAGATAATTTGCTATCGAAGGTTCAGCGTATAAAGCCTCTGCGATTAAACTGTCAACTTCAGAGTAATATCCAAGATCTTTCAGGATTTGTGATTGCTCATGGGTGATTGAACCTATCGGATGAGCCATCATAGAAAGCCCTTGGTTCGAATCGCCGGATTCTATTACCTGCATAAGCAGGTTCGCCCGTTTGTTAAGGAGTTCCACAAGTTGTGTGTCGCCTTCGTTATGCCCACTTACTCCAATCACACTAAAACTGTTAATTTGTTCTAGGATATTGCTTACTGTATTAATGGCTTGCTCCGGTAAATACCCTAGCTGATAGAATTTCATCCCCAATATCGAGAGGTTGCGGTGAAAGTCCATAATATCTAATATCAGTACATGGTTGATAGTGTCAGTCGTTAGTAATTGTTCGCGGAGACTCCGAGAAAAAGGTAATAAACTATCAAATTCCTCTGTCGTTGCTCTTTCTTCTTGGATCTTCACCATGATTTCCATGTAAGGCGTAATTTCACGAAGTCTAGTGGCGGGGCCAATGTAAGTGTCTATAACATCTTGTATGCTATACAAAGGATCCATAGCCCGGCTAACATTGAAGTGTTCTGGTGGAGCATCATACCGTGCATCAATTTCCAATAATGCAAGATATAGCTCAGTGGTAAATGAGAAAGGTGAGGTTTCGATGTTCGATTCTGTCACTGTCATTTTTGTAGCCTTTTTGTCGATGATTAAAGAGAAGGTAGTGATCCACCGGACTCATTTTTATGAATATGTGTGTGAAGACAAAGTGCGTACGCCTCGCCTCTCGCTTCTTCCGGTTTCTCCATTACATTTTTGAACAGCCAGCATGGGCGTATAATAAAACCTTTGGGTGCACTCATGGATTCTAAGCTTTTAGCCCATATTCGCGCCCCGTGCGGGGTGGCAGATGGGTCATACGCGTATACAGGATTTGTGATTTTATTTGCTTTTACATAGTCCTTAAAATCATGGAAAACAAAGGTATTGCCGTTAAACGTATTTGTGATTAAGCTGCCCTTTGATATCGCGTTGCTAATCCTATTGCCTGGCATGTCGAACCAAAGTCCAGCCTCAGCCCTCGCGATATAACTGTACATCGTTCCCGTTTCAGATATGGCCAAAGTTGGTTTTCCCGCGTTACCTTTGTACGATGGGTCTTTTATTTGTCCAGTAACCTTGAGAATTTGACGCTCGAGTTTGTCGATATTCTTGTGGTCTCGAAGTAATGAAATAGGGATCCCGTTCTCATGCAACTGAAGACCTAGCTCTGTAGCTTTCCGCAACACATCATTCACGCGGGTTTCCTCTTTTTTAGCAGCGACTTCCGCGTGATAATCATCCCAGGCTTGAGTGTATGAAGCCTTCTTATGTTGGTCACTATATGTGGCCACAGCACCGTCAAGCCCCAACCAGTGTGAGCATAACCGCAAAGCTATAAGAGTCATGCTTCTGGATTTTGGTCTTTCAATCTCTATAGGTTGTGAGCCGGGAGGGTTCAACTTCGAGCTGACTACACAGGCCAGGGCGGATGCTTCCATAGAACTAGAATCCGTAACCGATGTTCCGCTCTGGGACCAGTATTTAACGGCCTGAATTATTTCGCTGCACTCAACTTTGCGCCCCTCAATTTTTTCAGCCATGGAAATTGCGCCCATGTTAACAAGTGCATTTGCGTTAATTCGGCTCTCTATTTTATTGCTGTATTGTGTCATAAGCTACCTTGCTGATTAGTATGATTGGCGCTCAATCTGATTCAATGTTTCGCGTAGTTTAGCGATCATTGTTGCAGTCTCTAAGGTCTCATCGAATGTTGCAATTAGGTCAATGTGGTCATTTAGCTCGTATTCAACGTCGAACAGATCAACGTCCTTAGCATCTAAGATCATGAACTCAGCAAGTTCAAGTGCATCAAGAATTTCTTGGGAAAAGTCTTCCTCTACCGATGGGGTGCTGGCTATAGATCCATTGTTTTTAAGTTCCAGTTGCTCGACTAAGTCCCAGTTAATGTTCGTATAACTCGAGGCATCTTGGAGTACAGGTAAAAGTTGTTGTTCCTCAAAGTGGGCAAACCTAACCATTGAACGAAAGGTTTGATTATCGGCTTTTATCCAAATCTGCTCATTCTGCAAACGAGATACTTTTCTTCTAGTAAGGTAGTTCGCGATTGCTGTCGCATTGATCACGGTTATCATTTCATGAGATGAAAAATGGCTTTTAAATTCTGTGCCGATAATTTCAAGGGAGATTGGAGATAGTTTCCATTTCCGATTTCCGGATTTGTCGGTGTATGTGGAGGTTGATCCTCGAACCATAACTGGAATGTTCTTTTCTGTCTCGATTCCATCGGCAAGAAAAGAAGCATCAATCCAGCAGTGGTCAAGAACCTGTATTACGCCTGAGGAGGTCACTGCAACTATATCTTTCAGCAAGGCTCGAACGCCACCATCATAATTTCGAAGTGATATGAATTTCGCTGCGAAAAGGTGAGTGCCGACAGCAAACATCTTGACTCGGTCGTTGTTCCTGTTATTTAGATCTGAGTTACTAACCGATTTTGCTGATTGAATAGCATTTAGAAATGATTTAATAGACTCAACGTCGGATTGTCGTTGAGTGGTTGCGTATGCCATCTCATTCCCTCTTTTTTAATTCTGGGACTCATTTTGCTGTTGTTAACGTAGCTAAATAGAGGACACTTTTTCCCACGTTCTCCATTTTGTGAACAGCTATTACTGGCTATCGGCAACGCTTATAATAAGATAAGGCCGTTGATCGGGAATATGGAACTTAGCGGGGGACTTAGCTTAGATGTACTGCTAAATTTATGTGTGTATGACGCTGCATTCGACAACAGAGTCCTCATTGATCTACCTACCGTTCCCCATGTCGAAGCTATACGCCCTACCGTTTGGTCATTTCTACATAGCGCTCAAACAGGTGTTCTAGGCGTTCGGTGTCGTTTTTGAAAGGGCGGCCGATGTAGATTTTTTCCAATGTGTCATCAAGCGTCTGGTGGGCGGTGAGTAGATTGTCGGGCAGGGTTTTGGGGTCATACAGCCAGGCGATGGTTTTTCCGGGATGGGATTCGCGTGCTGCGATGATGGCCCAGGCATGATCTTCGAGGGTTTGCTTGTGGGCGTCAGTCAGGGGTGGGATGGGGAAGGTATTGTAGCCGAGGCTATTTGAATATCGATAATCCGTTTTTAGTTTACCGCACACTGTTTTTATCCATGCGATATGAAGACTGCTTGATATAATCGCGAATAGATAAGCTTCGGCATCATAAATGGCGAATGCGGAATTGTTAATGATACCGCCATCTGTAACTAATCCTATTGGAATATAGGGTCTGTTATCTGAAGAAACACTCGGGATTATGATGGCGTGTTCTGAGTCGGTATCCCTTATTTCTCCAAACTTATGTGGTATTTCTGCTAGATTAATTGTTGC
>DTYX01000972.1 GCA_012961655.1 Candidatus Poribacteria bacterium | reverse complement strand
GGCACGGCTGCGCTGCATATGTGCGTGGCTGCAGTGGGAATAGAGCCGGGCGATGAGGTTATCGTTCCCGCGTTCACCTTTTGGGCCAGCGCAGCGGCAGTATTGCATCACAATGCTATACCAGTTTTTGTGGATATCGACCCCAAAACATATTGTATAGACCCGAATCTGATTGAAGCCAAAATCTCGGAGAGAACAAAAGCCATCATGCCGGTTCATATTCACGGTATGCCCGCCGATATGGATCCAATACTTGAGATAGCCCAAAAACACAATCTGAAAGTGATAGAGGACGTGGCTCAGGCGCATGGGGCAAAGTATAAAGGTCGTCTCTGTGGCTCTATGGGTGACGCCGCAGGTTACAGCACTCAAGCGTCAAAAACTCTTAGCAGTGGTTGCCAGGGAGGTTTATTTACAACCAACGACGAAATGGTACATAAAAGAGCGGCGTTACTACAATATTTTGGGGAACTGGTAGTACCAGGAAGAGAGCGTGAGGAGCAGGAATACAACGCCTATGGACTGGGATGGATGTATCGAGGCGATATGTTCAGCCAGGCGTTTATCCGCAGTCAGCTAAGGAGACTGGACGAAAACAACGCCCTGCGCGTCGAGAACTGCAACTTCCTCACTGAACATCTGGGGAAGATAAAGGGCATTGAAACGCCTTTCGTCCCGCATGAATGTTATCATGTTTATTACAACTACGTGGCCGGCTTTAAGCCTGAGGAACTAGGGTTGGATATCTCGCCAGGGATATTGCGTGAAAAGGCACAGGAAGCACTGAGAGCAGAAGGTGTGCCAACAGGACAATGGCAGCGACTGCCTGTCCCAGCGCAGGAGATATTCCAGAATGGTGTAGGATACGGCAAGGGATGTCCCTTCAGATGCCACGAATCCAAGGTAGAGTATAATAAAGATGATTATCCCAGAGCCGTTGATTTCATTGATTCTCACTGCTATGTCTTTGATGTAAACCCGCCAAATGACCTTGAGTTAATGGGGATGTATGTGGAAGCGTTTCAGAAAGTGATGAATAACCTTGACCAGATATTGGAATAAGCAGCGGACGACGATTAATCGAATCATCGTATTGTGTGCGCTGGAACTCGGTAAGGAGGAATTATGCAAATTACGGGAAAGACTAAAATAGTTGGAGTAATCGGCGACCCCATCGAGCATTCCTGTTCTCCGCAGATGCACAATGCTGCTTTTGAACAACTGAGCATGGATTATGTCTATGTCGCTTTTCATGTCAAAGCTGAAGATTTGAAAGCTGCGGTAGATGGATTCAAAGCGCTGAATATAGTCGGCATTAACGTGACTATTCCTCACAAACAGGGTGTGATACCATTGATTGATAAATTAAGCCGAGAGGCTGAATTGATAGGGGCTGTTAATACTTTAGTTTTTAAAGAGGGAACGATTGAAGGGCATAACACAGATGCGCGCGGATTTATTGCAGCAATGAAGGAAGCAGGGGTAGATGTTCCCCGAGGCGAATCAGTTGTGATTTTGGGAGCTGGCGGAGCAGCGCGTGCTGTCGTAGTTAGTTTAGCGCTCGAGGGCGTCAAAAAAATATCTATCGCCAACCGCACTGCTTCGCGAGCAATTCAACTCGCTTCGGACATCTCTCAGAAAACGGGAACCGAGATACACGGCATGGGACTGGATGATAAATCACTTCCCGAAGCGATTTCGGAAAGCTCACTGTTGGTAAATACTGCGTCCGCGGGTATGGATTTAGAACACCCGCTGCTCATCGATGAGAACTGGTTGCATCGTCAATTGGTCGTGTATGATATAATCTACAATCCTCCCGAAACTCGGTTGATGAAGGTTGCCACAGAAAAAGGGTCAAAGACGATTGGAGGAATTGGGATGCTGGTGCATCAGGGGGCGATAGCTTTTGAATTGTGGACGGGACAATATCCACCTGTGGACGTTATGCGTCAGGCTTTAATGAACGCGTTGGACTTGTAAAAAGGGCAAAGTAGCTAATACCGATGTAGGTTTGTAATTTCCCATTTTTGATGAAGTGATTAGTGAGTGGTGATTGGTGAGAAAATTGACAACTGACAATTGAAAATCTCACGGGTTTAATCTGCTTAATCCGTTATAGAAATCCGTTGACAGCTTTTAACACAAACGGATATTATGGGTGAAGGAAAAAATTTAAGGAAGTGACATAAAATGACAAATAAACCTTGCTCTAACATTGAAACCATAATTACCTCGATAAATCCGACCGACCTAAGCATTATCGGGGAAGTTAAACCGGCTCGTCAGGAGGATATTGACAACGCTGTGAAGCAAGCTCAAAAAGCCTATCGATCATGGAAAAAGTTGTCATATCGGGCGCGTGGCGAATATCTTCTCCGAGTCAAAGACCTAATTTTGGAGCATTTAGATGAAATTGTCATTTTAATCACACGGGAAATGGGAAAACCGATTTCGGAAGTTTTGCTAACGGAAATCTTTCCCGCTTTAGAAGCGCTTACCTATTTCGCTCTGAATGCGGAACGGTTATTGGCAGATGAGAAGATTGAATATCAAAGCCGATTATTACTGAATAAACGCGGCTATACAACTTATGAACCAT
>DTYX01000971.1 GCA_012961655.1 Candidatus Poribacteria bacterium | reverse complement strand
TCCGGCGATTGCGGAAAGAAAAGGGTGTATCACCGTTTGTACGGCTTAAAGTCCATTGGTGGCTCGCTGGTTTATTAATTACTGGAATTCTGAGTTGGATTGCACTTCCCAATATGATAATATGGGGTTCAATTCAGCTAGAAGATTTTCCTCTGGGAGAAGAGAGTCGATATAGGATTATATCTCCAGCAACAATAATTTATGATAATTCGGAAATGATAATTAAAGAGGGCGAAACTATCATAAATAAAGGCGAAAAGATAACCCCGCCGCATCGCCAAAAGCTAATGGCGATATTACCGTTTCTCAAACCGCCGTCGATTGAAATTATCTTTGGAATTAGTTCGATAATAGCTTTTTTGATTGGGTTGTTTGCATTTTATTTGAAACGATACGAACCCGATGTTTTCCAAGAATCTAGAAAAGTTATGGTTTTGATTATCACCATACTAATAACTGCTATAGCTTCTAAGTTAATTATCGCGTATTCGATACCCTACCCATTTTTGCTTGTTCCTGCAGTTATCGCCTCGTCAATGATAGTTATTCTCATCAGCCCTCAATTGGCAATTTTGACCACTGTTATTTTGGGAATTATCATCGGTATAATGAGTGGAATCGGCGCTGAACCTATGTTTGAGCGTTTAACGATAGTTTTTTGTGGCGGAATGGTAGCAATTCTTTCACTCTCTTCTAGCGTCAGGTGCAGACGAGATGTCATGAAATCAGGTCTATATGTGTGCCTGGCAAGTATCCTCGTCATAGTTGGAATATCATTAGCAAAAGATGAATTGTTAATCGAGTTAGCTAGAAATAGCCTGTGGGGAATCCTAAGCGGTATGGCAGTTATTATCGCTATACCTGGTTTACTGCCTGTTTTTGAGTATCTCGCGAAAGTGCCCACTAATATTCAGCTTTTAGAATTGGCTGACCTGGAACATCCTCTCCTTAAAGAGCTTGAAAACGTAGCGCGAGGCACATATCATCACAGCGTAAACGTAAGTAAGTTAGCTGAAACCGCCGCTGAAGCTATAAATGCCAATGCTTTATTATCACGTGTCGCGGCATATTACCATGATATAGGAAAGATGGAACGACCGGACTATTTTTCCGAAAATCAAGAAAATGGGAATAATATTCATGATACAATAGGTCCGCTGCTTAGCGCAAAAATTATAAAATCGCATGTAATTGAAGGTGTGAAAAAAGCGAAAAAATATCGCCTCCCGAAAGTTATTGAAGATATAATTTCCGAGCATCATGGAACTTCCACGGTTTCCTTCTTTTATGAGAAAGCGTTAGCCGAGACAGGTGCGGAAGATCGCAAGGCTATTGACGAGGAGGATTTTAGATACAACGGTCCCAAGCCCCAAAGTAAAGAAGCAGCCATTATTATGCTAGCCGATTGCGTCGAAGCAGCTTCAAGGTCGATGATGTCAAATTTACCAGAATCACCGACTACTTATAAAGATTTGGGAAATCTCGTGGGGACGTTAATTAATAAAAGAGTTAATGATTCTCAGATGGATGAGAGTGCTCTAACCTTAGGTGATATTAAAAAAATTGCCGAGAGCTTTACGCAGGTATTAAATGGTATATATCATTCTCGCATAGTTTATCCTGAAGAAGAAACGATGACTAATCCGCAATCATCTATTCTCATGAGAGAAGTTATAAACAATGATAGAAATCAACAAATCTACCGATATCCCAGTAAATGAAGAGATTATTCATAAAGCGATTGAGACAACGCTGGTATCGGAAAAAGTTTATCCCGACAAAGTCGGTGGGCTTCCTTCGGAAGATGTGAGTGAAGCGACTATTTCTGCTTCAGAAGAGTTAGAAGTAAGTGTGCTTCTAACGGATGATGTGGAAATCCAGCGTCTAAACAAACAGTATCGCCAACTTGACAGTCCTACAGATGTGTTAGCGTTTGCAATGCGCGAGGGAATAGACTCAGGGCTAAATCCGCATCTCTTGGGAGATATCGTGATTTCAGTTCAGACTGCTCAAAGACAAGCTAGTGATGTCGGCCACAGTTTAGATATGGAATTAGCTCTTTTGGCAGTGCATGGAACATTGCATCTACTTGGCTATGACCTCGAAATAGATAGTGAAGCGACAATCATGCGCGATAAAGAAGAGATGATTCTGCGTCTTTTGTAAAACTAATTAACTTTTAGAATGTTGGATGATGAAGAACAAAAAAAGTAATATGGCTTGTTTTAATTTTAAGTGAGAATTGTTTTGTAACTAACACTTCGGGAGAGTGATTTTTGTTTGGACGAAGTGTCATTAATTCAATTAATCGGATTGTCTGTTTCATTAGTTTTATCCGCTTGTTTCTCAGCCGCGGAAGCCTTGATAAGCCGTCTCAGTAAAGACGAAATTCTTGAAACAGTTGAACAGGGAGGTTGGGGGGCTGATGTTATTACGTCTCTTCTGCAAGAACCCCGAAAATACTCCGCAACCATTATCGTCGCCAAAAGCTGTCTCATTGTGGCTGTTGTACTCTTTGTCGTCTCCATAGGAAGTGCGCTCGGATATCATCGGATAGTAACTCCTATCATTTCCACCATACTAGTAGTAATCTTTACTGAAATAGTACCGAAAAATTACATCAAGGGTAGAAACAGAAATTCGCTTGTGTACGCGACCAGGTTCCTTCAAATTTCCTATATCATTTTGTATGTCATTGTGAAGCCGATGATGCTTCTTAGCTATATTTGGGTCAGAGTATTCGGCGGGAAAGTCAGTGTGGAAGAAGAGACCCTTGCTTCGCCTGAAGAGATAGAAGCCCTTGTTAATGTCGGCGACAGTGAGGAGATTCTGGAAAAAGAGGAACGAGATATGATTTACCGAATTTTTGACTTGCCCGACACCGTTGCAAGAGAAGTCATGGTTCCAAGGACCGACATGGTCTGCCTGGATGTCGCAGCGAATATGGATGAAATCCTGGAAACTGTTGTTTCAAGCCGGCATTCTCGAATTCCTGTCTATGAGGATACCATTGATAATATCATCGGCATTTTGCATGTCAAATATATGTTTGAATCTTGGCGGACAAAGCAACCAGTAAATCTACGCGAAATCATTGCAAATCGACCACCATTTTTTACACCGGAAAGTAAGAAGATTAGGGACCTATTGCAAGACCTGCGCGCTAATAAACAGCGTATGGCAATTATAGTAGATGAATATGGCGGAACAGCGGGACTGCTGACGACGGAGGATATTATCGAGGAAATTGTGGGGGAGATGCAAGATGAGGATGAAACAGGCCAAGAAGAGTTTGAAATAGAATACATGGTAGATGCAAGGCTGGATATATCTAAGGTCAATGAACTTTTGGACGCTTCTCTACCTGCCAAGAATACAAATAGTGTGGGAAAGTTTATCGTCGATTTCCTTGGAAAAGTACCCGAAGCAGGCGAAACGTTTGAATATCAAGATTTGCGCTTTTCTATCCTTGAAGCGAGTGAAGAGGAAATCCTGCGTGTGGGAATTGTAAAAAAATTGGGCGGACGCATAGGCGCCGCTCCTACGGATGAAATCCAAGAGGAATGGTTTCAATTACGATACCTTCTGAATGCCAGAATGGATATCCACGAACTTAATGAACTTATTGGGACGAATTTGACCTCCGAAAGCGTCGATACAATAGGTGGATTCATTATCGATCTTTTAGGGGAAGTTCCCGAGAAAGACAGGACTTTTGAACATCAAGGACTACAGTTTTCCGTTCTAGAGGCTGATGAAAGAAGAATCATACGTGTGGCTATCGTCAAGAGGATGGGTATAGGGGAAAGATATACGTGAACTACCTATCTTCCTTGACTGACCCGAAAACTCGGTGTCGCCTTGTAGCGGCACGCCTCCGTGCTGCCACTTTTGATTCATGCAATACTCTCTCAATTTTCGGGTGAACCCAGGATAATTCATTTCGGAAGATGAAAAATTTACTAAACTCATTACGCAACACAGAATCATACAAAACTATTGTCTCGAAACTAAAATCTGGTGAGCGCAAGATACAACTGAAGGGATTGTATGGCTCTTCAAAAGCCTATCTGCTCAGCGCTCTTGCTCATGACTTAACCGCGACTTTTCTCGTTGTTCTTCCTTCTCAAGAAGAAGCAGAAAAACTTTTACAGGATCTGCTCACCTTTTTGGATGCGTGCTCTACCCAAGAGGATATTGTCTCATCTGTCTCTGAAGATGTTTTGTTATTTCCTGAATGGAGGGTGGCAGATGAAAAACATGCCGTGTCTCTCGACGGCGATGTTTTGCCATCGAATAAGCCGGTCGCTGATAGAATGTTATGTTTGGATAAGCTCCTGCAACGTCGGACACTGAAAGACACGTCGAATATCCCCAATACATCTCCTACGTCTTTTCCAATTGTGGTCACATCCATCAAAGAGTTGATGCACAAAGTTTTGCCGAAAAAGATTTTTCAAAACAGCTTATTGCGCCTCGCAATCGGCGATGAAATCGATTTGGATGGGACATTGGAAACCTTGGTTCATAGCGGCTATCGCAATGTGAGCATGGTTGAGATGAAAGGCGAGTTTGCGCGGCGAGGAGATATTCTGGACATTTATCCGCTAACCTACGATGACCCGGTTCGCATCGAATTCTGGGGCGATGAGGTGGATTCAATTCGACTTTTCGATGCCGCATCACAACGGTCGATTGAAAAACTAAGCGAAGTCAGGATCTTGCCGGTGCGCGAGTTGATTCTCACGCCCGAAGCGATTGACCATTGCCGCCAAAAGATTGAGCAACTCGAAAGGGAAAGCGTGTCGCCGAAGTTTCTACAAGCGTTGTACGCCGTTAAAGAACAATTGGAAGCTAAAACTGACCCTTTACTTCGTTCAAGGACAGGCCTCGATGGACTTGAAACTTATCTGCCTTGGTTTTATCCGCATCTGGAAACGCTGTGCGATTATCTTCCAGAGAGTACCATTGTGTTTGTGGATGAATTACACTGGATTTCAAGGGAGGCGGATAGATTTTGGGAATGTGTTCAAAAGGATTATGAAAAGAGGTGCGATTTAGACAGGGTAGCTGTTGCCCCTCATGAGACTTTTAAAGATTCTGAGAGCATATTCAAACATTTGAATGAAAAGCGGGTGGTGTATTCTGCTTTAAGCCGACATCTGACGGATGAGAGAGACATCGGCGCCCCCATCGAGATGGGGATGCGTTCTCTGCCAGCGCATCGAGGGGATTTTCAGAGGTTCTGGAATGAGTTTAGGGAATGGCAGAGAGAAGGATATCTGGTCAACATTTTATGCGATAATGCCAAACAGGTGGAGCGCATGAATTACATTCTGGAAGAGCGCAGATTGGATATCGGCGGCATTTCGGTGGGAATCGGTATTCTCAGCGAAGGGTTTATCTCCGATGAACTAAAGTTAGCGATGATGTCCGATGATGAAATCTTCGGACGACAGCGGCAGCGCCGACGCCGAGTGAAATTCAAAGAAGGCGCGCCAATCTCGAGTTATATGGACCTCAAAGAAGGCGATTACGTCGTTCACGTTTCGCATGGCATCGGAAACTACAGAGGGATAAAACACCTTGACATCGATGGTCGGATGCAGGATTTCTTGATGCTGCAATACGCCGGTAGCGATGTACTCTACGTTCCGACGTATCAGATTGATATGGTTCAGAAATACATCGGCGGCGGCGATGATGTCAAACTCAAGATGGACAGGCTCGGAGGGACTCGATGGAGCCAAGTCAAAGAGCGGGTCAAAAAGGATGTCCAAAAATTAGCCAAAGAACTTCTTGAGCTATATGCGTCACGCGAGGCGTTGCCCGGACATCCCTTCAGTCGAGATACGCCCTGGCAACAGGAATTTGACGCGGTTTTTCCTTATGAAGAGACGCCCGACCAACTTAAAGCCATCGAGGAGACATTAGCCGATATGGAACGGGCTCGTCCGATGGACAGATTAGTCTGCGGGGATGTCGGCTATGGCAAAACGGAAGTAGCCATGCGCGCCGCATTCAAAGCGGTGATGGATGGCAAACAAGCTGCTGTTCTTGTCCCCACAACTGTTCTCGCGCAACAGCATTTTTTAACTTTCTCTGACCGCTTTGAACCGTTTCCGGTCAAGGTAGAAATGCTCAGTCGTTTCCGCACAAAAAAAGAGATAAAACAGCTGTTGGAAGGTTTGGGAAATGGCAAAGTTGACATCGTCATCGGCACGCATCGCCTCCTCTCTTCGGATGTCAAATTTCACGATTTGGGACTGCTGGTCATCGACGAAGAACATCGGTTTGGCGTTAGACACAAAGAACGTATCAAACAACTACGCAAACAGGTAGATGTGCTGGCCCTGTCCGCGACGCCCATCCCACGCACTATGCACTTGTCTCTGGTCGGCGCAAGAGATTTGAGTATCATCAACACGCCGCCGGAGAATAGATTGCCGATTGAGACTTATGTTATGGAATTTAACCCCGAGGTTGTGCGCGATGCCATACTCAAGGAGATGGACAGAGGCGGGCAGGTGTATTTCGTGCATAATCGCATTGAGAGCATCGCCAGCATCGCTAGTATCATTCAAGAATTAGCGCCTCAAGCGCGCATCGCCGTAGCGCATGGGCGGATGCACGAAAGACAGTTGGAAAGAATAATGCTGGATTTCATCGCCTACAAGTATGATGTCCTTGTCTGCACCACGATAATCGAGTCCGGGCTTGATATTCCAAACGTCAACACCATCATCATCAACCGGGCGGACGCGCTCGGTTTAGCGCAACTGTATCAACTGCGCGGTCGCGTCGGACGCGCTCAAGAACAAGCGTATGGATATCTGTTTTATCCTGAAGCTCGAACTATCACCGAAAGTGCCCAGAAACGGCTGCGCGTCATCGAAGAATTTACCGACCTATCTTCAGGATTCAAAATCGCTTTGCGAGATTTGGAAATCCGGGGAGTGGGCAATATCTTAGGCTCGGAACAGCATGGACATATCGTCGCCGTCGGCTATGATATGTATTGCAAGCTGTTAAACGAAGCGGTCAAGGAATTGAAGGGCGAGGAGGTCATCGAAGAGGTCGAAACCAAAATTAGCTTTCCCATCGAAGCATATCTTCCTGACGAATACGTCCCCGATAGCCACCAGAAAGTCTCATTATACAAAAAGATTGCTGCGCTTACCACTCCTCAAGAGCGGAGTGATTTAGAAGAAGAGATGCGGGATAGATATGGCGAAATTCCACCGCCCGTCTACGCCTTGCTGGAAATCGCTGAACTGAAGCAATTCGCCCAAAAGCTCGGCATCAACGCCATCATATCTTCAGCCGATGTCGTCAAAATTACCTTTGACCAACGTAAAACTTCTGTCAACCCGCGCAGGCTAGTATCTGTTATAAAGCGAAGCAAACGTTTAAGTTTAGTTCCCCCCGTGAGATTGATGGTCGATGTAGCGGGTTTGGATGAAAAAGGGCAACTGGAAACGGTCAAGCGGGTGTTGGAGCAGTTGGCGTAGCGGGATATAACAGCGAATTGGTGGATTTATCGAATAGCATTTGTTTAGCAATATTCTTTTGCTGCCAAAGAATCAATTTTTCTCAAGAAGGTGAAATGATAATTTATGAGTGTAGCAACCATCAATAAAAGATTTCAGATAACCATACCCAAAGAGATAAGAGAGCAACTCCAATTACACGTTGGCGATGAAGTAGAAATTCAGTTTGGCACGGAAAGATACTTAATCATTAAACCATTGGAAAGTGTTATAGATGATAGCTTTGGCCTGTAAGGAAAGTTTGCAATATGTAAACGAAATTAGAGACGAATCTGAAAACCGGTTTAATGAGTTGGAGATTGAGTAAAGTTGGAAAAGTAGTTGTTGATTCTGATATATCTCAAGGAGGATTAAAAAAATGAAAAAACCCTTTTTATACTTAACATGCTTTGGATTAGCTTTGATGAGCTTATCCATTGTCAGTTGCGGAACTAAAGAAGTCAACGCAACAGAAGGAACGGTGCTCGCTGAGTTTGATTGGAACGGTGAGCATCATACCGTTACACTCGAGGAGATGGAGCAAGAAATCAGTGAACTGCCAGAATATAAACAGGACGACTATGAAGGCAAAGAAGGCATGGAAGAGTACTTGACCTTAATGGCTGAAAGTCGGATGCTGCTTTTGCTGGCTAAAGATAGAAAATTAAACGAAGATGCTGAAATTCTCAAGAAAGTTGACGAATATCTTCATCAACTGATGGTCGAGAAAATAACCGAGATAGAAGTAGATAATAAAATCAAATGGACCGAAGAGGAGCTAAAACAATATTACGAAGAACATAAAGAAGACTACATCGACCCTGAACAAGTAAGGGTTACCTGTGTTACCGTGGATGATGAAGAACTCGCTCAGGAATTGATGAGTGAAATCAAGGAAGGCAAGGATATCGCCGAAGTTGCTAAGGAACTTTCTGAGCAAAGGAAGAACATAGGGCCTGGCGGCGGGAATAACGGAGATACAGGCTTCTTCAGCCGTAATTCGTATTCCGTAGCCAAGGACTTTGTCGAAATGGCTTTTGCGATGAAGGTAGGTGAAATGACTGATGAGGTCTTCGAGCAAGACGTAGAAGGTCCCGACGGCGCCACTACGTACTACATGATTTTCAGAAAAGAAGAACATAAGCCGGAACGTCAGAAAGAGTTTACTGAGGAAGATGTAAGAGAAGACGTGGAACGTGAAGTTGAAAAGGCTAGAAGAGAAAAACTTATGAACGAATGGGTCGAGGGCTTGAAAAAGAAAGCAAAGCTCCAACTGTATCTGGATAAAGTTACTGGTGAACCCGAAGAGGAAGAAAAAGCGGAAGTGGGGCAAAAACCGGAAGAAGGAAAACAAGCGGGAGAAGAGCAAAAATCTGAGGAGAAATAATACGTAATACGTAAAACGTAATGCGTAACTTTTCTTTTTACGTATTACGTTTTACGTTTCACGCATCACTATTCAGGAGGAATCAGATTTCATGTTATTCAAACTAACCAAAATCACAGTTTGTCTTTTTCTACTATTTTGCACTCTTATGGCTTATGCAAAAATCGTCGATGGTATTATCGCTTACGTCAACAGCGATGTCATCACCGAAGGCGATTTGAATAAACTTTTCAGCGACCGTATCGCTGAACTCCAACAGGTATATCGATTTAGCCCTAGCGAAGCTAACGCAAAAGCGCAACAGGAACGTTCGGAATTGTTGGATAAACTTATCCGACAGATTTTAGTCATCCAAGAAGCGCAACGGCAACAGATACAGGTCGGTGAGGATGAAGTTGACGAATATATAAGAACACTTCAAAAAAACCAACTGATTTCAGAATAAGAACTCTAGCATTTTATAATGTTGAAAATCTTTTTGACACTATTGACGATCCAGATCTTCTGAAAACCTGTCTAGTCCATGCAAAATCCGCAAGGCTGTCCCACCATAAAAAAGAGCATGTTCAAAAAAACCTGCACGGGAAAGACCAAGGAGTACGATCTCTTGTAATATCTCTCTTAGTGCTTCATAAGTTTTATCTGCGGTGGAGAGGTCATACTTCTCCAACATCTTTGCAATGGC
>DTYX01000970.1 GCA_012961655.1 Candidatus Poribacteria bacterium | reverse complement strand
TTAAATATTTTAAAATCAACAAATCTGAAACACTACCAGCTTGTCGAAAACGATGTTAATAGTGAGGAGGGAAATTCATGAATTTAATCTGCATCTGTTTAGATACTTTCCGCGCTGACATTGTCGGCGAGGGGGAAAAGCTCAGTTTTGTCGAAACGCCGAATCTCGACGCTTTTGCTCGCGAGAGCGTGATTTTTGACCGCGCCTTTGGCGAGGGACAGCCGACTTTACAGATTCGCCGCGCTATGTTCACCGGCAATCGTTCATTTCCCTGGCGCTACAATTTCGACAGACGTGGACATTGGCATCACGCTTCCGGTTGGCATAAAATCCCGCCGGAACAGGATACAATGGCGGAGATACTGGTCAATCGCGGTTACATGACCGGTTTTATCGCTGACACCTACCATATGTTCAAACCGACCATGAACTATACTCGCGGGTTTGTCAATTACGATTTCATCCGGGGGCAAGAATCTGATAACTGGCGCGGCGGTCATCCAAAGATGATTCAAGAGCAGTTGAAAAGATGTGTCCGCGAACCTGTTGACTGGCGGCGCCATTCGACGTTGGTACAATATCTGCTGAACATGAGGGATAGAAAAGCAGAGGAGGATTACCTCTGCGCGCGGGTATTTCGCAGCGCTGCGCAATGGCTTGAAGATAATGCTGACAATCAGCCGTTCTTTCTCTGGGTTGATAGCTTCGACCCGCATGAACCTTGGGACCCGCCGAAAGCTTACGCCGACCGTTACTGTCCAAACTACACCGGCAAGGATTTCATCTTTCCCGGCGCAGCATATCAGGGAGGCGAACCATCGACTGAAGAGTTGGAACGCATCAACGCGCTCTACTTAGGAGAAGTGACTTTCGTGGACAAGTGGGTGGGACATCTGCTGAATAAAATCGATGAACTGAAGTTGTGGGATGAAACTATCGTTATCATTACCTGCGACCACGGAACGCAACTGCTCGACCATGGACGATTTGGCAAGGGAACGTCCGACCTGCATCCATTCAACACGCAACTTATTTTGTTCATCCGTCATCCCGACGGACCGCGTGGACATCACGTCAACGGTTTCGTCCAAAGCCATGACATTGTGCCGACAGCGTTGCATCTGCTGAACGTCAAATATGCGCTCTGCGACGGTGAAAACTTCTGGCCACTTGTGACTGGTGAATGCGACGCCATTCGCGACCATGTCGTTATCGGTTGGGCGGGTTGGGGTTCAGGCACAGCCGCCGGGCGCGCTTCGGTGCGGGACGATGAGTGGAACTACATTGTCGATGTCGATAAAGAGGACCCAAATCCGGAATTGTACCATCTGCCATCCGACCCAGACGAAGAGAATAACGTCATCGCCGATTATCCAGAGATAGTCTCAAAACAACGGACGCGGCTGGAAGCGGTATTGGGACAACCGTTGCCGGCAAGGCTGAATGAAATTACAGACCATCCAGCTCCGCCGCCGTTTAACATCTACATCGCTAAGCGTTATGGTCATTAGATGAGTAAAGTTATCAAAAAGCAAGGGTGTGAGAAGAGTGAATCAAATTGTGGGCAAAGAAAAAAGACTAATTCAAATCCCTTTTCCCATTCGACGACTTTCCGTTGCCGAATACCACAAGATGGGCGAAATCGGTATATTCGGAGAGGATGAACGTATTGAATTAATTGATGGAGTTATTGGGGAAATGAGCCCTAAGGGAACTAGACATACGACCTCTGTGAGCAACTTGACAAATTTATTACCGCTGCTTCTTGAAGGAGAAGCGCTCATTCGCGTACAAGACCCTATTCTCCTTGACGATAACACGGAACCTGAACCGGACATGGCAGTAGTTAAGAGTTATGAAGGCGCTTATGTGGAATCTCACCCTCGCCCCGACGATGTGCTATTTCTGATAGAAGTGGCTGATACAAGTTTGGAATATGACAGAGAAGTTAAAATTCCGCGCTACGCAGC
>DTYX01000969.1 GCA_012961655.1 Candidatus Poribacteria bacterium | reverse complement strand
TCTCCTATCTTCTACAAGAGACACATGCGCTTACCCCCACGCGAGAATCACTAAATCCATTGGTAATTATATCATAGAGGTTGCACAATGGCAAGATTAATGCTGGTCTTGCAACGCAAGTTTGAAACTTGCGCTACATCCTGAATAATCTCGCGTTACATCTTATTTTTTTTCATGGGGAATTTCTACTGAAAAAATAGAAAAACTTCATTTTCACAAAATCTTTGTTACTTTTCATCTTGACTTTCCCGCCTAACCGATGCTACAATAGTGTTCAAATTCAAACTTCAGTTATGTTATAATGAACAATCAATAAAGAGGGTTAGGGGGTTGTTCCCCTTAAGAAATGGAAGGAAAGGATGGAAAGGAAGTAAGAAAGGAATGCTTCCTTTCCTTCCCTTACCTCCCATCCTTCCATTCCCTGCTCTATCACTCACCAAAAAAGTTTACAATGTTTTTTAAAATTTAAAGGGGGCCAGGGGGGTTGTTTCATCTGTTGCTGAAAAAGCTTAACAAATTAATTGAAATTTGCTTAGGAGATAATTAATTTATGATACTACCGAGCATACCGAACAAGGAACTACGCGAAAATCCGAGGCGAGTTGTGATATATAAATCGCACTACAACTCCTTTGAACGGTTGGAGACCAAAATTGGGAATGGTGAGCGCAACGGTTTTTATCAAGCGACAGCGGAATTTGCGGATATGATTTTTGAGCAAGGCGAGATAGATGATGGTATTCGATATGTCATCAAACCGAATGTGGTGGCGGGGAACTCCGGCGAACTTGCCAATAACCCCGATTATCATGGCGGTATTGTCACGAATCCCTGGTCGGTTGATGCCATTATCCAGCGTCTCTGGGATTTGGGCGGGCGCGATATTGTCGTCGCCGACGGCGGCGGCGCAACGGACTTCACCAATTTCAGGCAAAACGGCTACGTCCACATGATGGAGCGCTGGGCAGGTAAGGGGCCGCAACTGATGTGGATGAGTAAGCCAACTTTTGCTGACTATTCCGCCGATGAAATTACCTGGGCTGATGTCCCCAATGGAGTTGTCCACAAAACATTTCCTTTAGTCAAACCGATTACGGGAAAGGAATTCTTAATCAACAATCCGACTTTAAAAACTCATAATCTCGGAGTTCTGACCCTATGCGGCAAAGGGTTGCAAGGAATTGTGGCGACTGAATTCAAGCATTTTTGTGGCTTTAACGACGCTTGGGGGACGGGGCACTATTCGGAGGAACGGCTGGAAAAGTATTATCAGCCCAATCTGCGTGAATCCATTGCTGAAGCATACCAATCGCACGCCCAACGCGATCTCCCTTTCTGGAAATCCTATCGCGAGCGAAAAACAGGGGTCAGCCGCTTTGAAACGCATTCACAACGGACTGTCGATGTAGTTTCGGCGGTCAATAAGATGTACGAGGGTCGTATGCTCAATATAGTCGAAGGATTGATTGGACGCGACGGCACAGCTTTTAATCAAGGCAACGACCATTATGTGGGTTTGCTTATCGCCGGCGTGAGTATTTTTGAAGTCGATAAAGTCGCCGCCTGGATGATGGGACACGACCCCAAATATATCCCCTGGTTGGTCGTCGGAGAGGATAGGGGGCTTGGCAGCAGTGATATTCACGATACTGAACTTTATCTGCTGCCCGACAATCGAAAAGTCAGCCCCGAGGAGTTGCGACAATTAGTAGTCCCTCTGCCCGTCATCCTGCACGGGCAAAGTGAAAGGATGGGATTGGGCGATATTCTATTTCACGACGATTATCTCGCTTCAGGACGGTATGAAAAAGCTAAAAAGGCGATGGAAAATCTCTGGCATCCTAAGTAATTCCTGCCTGTCTATTATTGCACTGTTAAATT
>DTYX01000968.1 GCA_012961655.1 Candidatus Poribacteria bacterium | reverse complement strand
TTGAGGAAAACCTATCTATCAGGCAAAAAAGTGAGCTCGGGATAGCAAAAGTTGCTTAACTGGTTGTCTCCTTTTTGGGGTGCACTCCAGACCACGCCTTGTTCCGGCCAAAATTTGCCTACGCCGAACTCCGCATGTGCATAAAATGTTAGATGAAATTCCATCGTTGGAATTTAGTCCTTTGACATTGTTTTTGTAGCATAAGGAGCTAGGAATGAATATGGAAGACTACTTTATGTCCAATGGATGGAATATTTCACACACCACAAAGTTACCTCCTCGTCACAAAAGGTTATTTGGGATCGATGATTTATCCATATCTGAAGAATCTAGAAGATTCTTGCAGAATGTTTTCCCAGATGGAATCTACCAGCATCAGAAGATCGCGATCCAACACTTTCTATCAGGCAAAAATATATGCATGACCACTGGGGCTGCCTCAGGCAAAAGTCTATCTTTCTACATTGCTGCAATTGAGGAGTTACTCAAACATACGCCTTCTCGGATTATTGCCATCTATCCACTCAAAGCTTTGGGAAGGGAGCAAGAAGATCGCTGGAAGGACGCGTTAAGCAATGCAGGTGTCTCGGCCGAGGTGGACCGTATCGACGGTCAAGTGCCGATGGCTTCACGTCCCGCTATCCTGCGCAACGCTAAGGTGCTTATTCTTACACCGGATATCATTCATGCTTGGTTGCTTTCGAACTTGAGCGATAAGAGCGTGTTGAATTTTCTTCAATGTGTATCTCTTATAGTCGTTGATGAGGTACACAACTACACGGGTGTTTTTGGCTCCAATGCAGCATTTTTATTCCGTAGAATCCAGCATCTTATGAATCTGCTGGGTGCATCACCAAAATACATTTGCGCCTCCGCCACTATTTCTGAACCATCCGAGCATTTAAGAAATCTCTTTGGACTTGACTTTACTCTGATAGGACCCGAGTTCGATACATCTCCTAAACATGAACTTGAAATTCAACTCGTAGTTCCACCAAGGTCGGCAGATCTTTTAACCGAAGTATCCAATCTTCTTTATTACCTTGCGACTCAAACATCTTCAAGATTCATCGCATTTGTGGATAGTAGGAAACAGACCGAACACATTTCATCAATTCTTGCCCGTTCTCAGGATAAAGAAGAGGAAAGAGAATCTGAGTTCAAATTAGATCATTTGGAAAGGCTAAATGTTCTTCCATACAGAGCGGGCTATGAGGAACATGACCGCGACATCATCCAGAAAAGACTGAGTAAGGGTACGCTAAGAGGTGTAGTGAGCACAAGTGCACTTGAGCTTGGCATTGATATTCCTTTCTTAGACATTGGTGTGCTCATTGGAGTCCCGCACTCCACAACAAGCCTTCTCCAACGAATAGGTCGTATTGGACGTCATTCCAGTGGTACTATAATGGTAGTTAATACCGGGGATGTCTACGATGAGGCCATTTTCAAAAATCCAGAAGGTTTTTTGAGCCGCCCAATGGCGGAAAGCGCTTTGTATTTGGAAAATATCCGGATCCAGTATATTCATGCACTATGCCTGGCCAGACACGGTGGGGAACACGATCAGATTTGCTCGTCCTTAAGTCTTGATGAAGAAACCGAATTTTCAAGCCCTGTTGATTGGCCAGATGGGTTCATTGATCTATGCAAACGAGAGCGTTTGGGTGAAATACCCGTTGATCTCCAGAGTATGAAGTCAGAATCAGGGGACGACCCTAATCATACATTCCCATTAAGAGATGTGGAGAGCCAATTTAAAGTTGAGCTTAAACAAGGTCCTGAACTGCGGTCTCTTGGCTCCCTTTCTTATGGTCAGTTAATGCGAGAAGCATATCCGGGAGCTGTTTATTATTACACAACACAGCCATTTCGGGTCTATCGCGTCTATATCCATTCAAAGCTTGTTCAGGTCAGAAAAGAAAAAAGATACACTACACGCCCACAGGCATTACCCACTTTAGTATTCCCCAACCTTACTCACGGAAACGTCTATAGAAGCAAGAAATACAGCGACCTTATTGTCGCTGAGTGTAACTTGCAAATTCGAGAGACAATATGTGGTTTTAAGGAACGTCGTGGGCCTAATGAATTTACTTGCAACTATCCTCCAGATTCCGCTGAAACAGGTGTATATTTTAATCTACCACGATTCACCAGAAATTATTTTACTACTGGGGTTGTAATTACCCATCCAGCTCTAAATAAAGAGAGAGTTAACTGCGAAGCTTTAGCTAATTTGTTGTACGAAGTTTTTTTGATTCTAATCCCGTTTGAAAGACGAGACATCAACTTTGCTGCTGACAAGCATAGGGCCAAGCGTGGTCCACTTGAGGAAGGGAGTAGATTCGTTGCTATTTATGACCAGACTTATGGAAGTCTGAGGCTCTCAGGAAGATTATTAGAACGTGATATTTTGCAGAGGACATTTGAGGGAGCAGTAGAATTAGCCGAGCATAGGGGAGTCCCTGAAATCAATTCAGAAACTATAACGGCCATCGAGTTGCTATACAATTCTTTATCGCAAGAAGGCTTAGACTTGTCGTTCGAGGCTGACGTGCCTCAACAAATTTCAGCCCATAAGTATGAGCGAGTTATATTGCCTGGCAGCAAGGGATTAAACATAAACCGTCACAATGAAGAGTTTTGGGTGGAAGATGTATTCTTTCATCCAAGTATCGGTGGTTTATGCTACAGAGGGAGGCACGTTTCGACTACTGAGGAGACAGTAAAAGAAATAATTCCCATAAAAGCTCTTGTGGAGATACCAGGTGAGAGTAAAACGGCTCTGTACGACTACGATACAGGTGAAATTGGTGCCGCAACTTCATCTGACATTTCCTAAGACGTTGTCAAGGACTTTTTGAGAGCACTTCGGATAATACCTTTTAAAAGTTTGATGTCAAGATGATCTAAGCAAGATGACGTAAAAAAGATATAATCCTCGTGGCACAAAGTTTGCACAATGACAATTATACGAACTAAAACTGGACAATGCAACCGAAACCTCATGGCAGGCTATCCCCCCATTTTTCGAGCATTATTGCATGGGTTTTTGAAGAACCAAGAGACATTGACATAGTATTGGGCGGCGGCTGTGCGCTGTCAGAGTTTTTCTTCGGCCATAGGCTCGTTACAGATATTGACTTCTTCGTGAATGCCAAAGCTCAGATTCAAGAATTCGGGAAGCTTCTCTCCACAGCATTTCTGATCAAGCAATGTTTTGAGGAAAAGTCAGCGTCTTTCAAATATATGGTTCAAGTTGAAAATCAGATAGTCCCCGTCCATTGTGTATTTTTCAGACAATGGAAGGACCCGTTAGTTCGTGATAGATTCACCACGCACTGGGGTCTTGTAAGGTTGCACACCTTAGATTTCATCGGCGCGTGGAAACTGTCATACTACGTGGATAGGCAGACTGAGCTTCTTAAGAACCTGGTGGATCTCTATTTTATCTCCGCTGCTGGTATCACTGCCGATCAACTAATTTCTGCCGTTTGCAAACTCGGCATTAGACCTTGTCCTTGGCCGTATGAACTCCCTAAACGCCTGAACGGGTTGACCTTGGCCAGGATCACCCCACATATCTCAATAGAAGAGTTAGAAGATTTTGCATGTAGGTTCGTTCGTGAGATTCGGAAAGCAGGAAAGGGACGTGTAATTTAGACACAACATTCCGTATGTTAGTCTATTCTTTTAGATCCGTCAATTTGATGCACTAGATGACCACATAGGTAACACTTTGAGGGTTTTCTCGGTAAATTGGATTGGTGTTTGGTAATTGAGTGCTTGATGGGGTCTTTTAAAGTTGTAGACGATGAGCCATTCGGTTAATTGCTGGTTGAAAAGATTAATTTCAGGGGTGAAATTAGCTAACTCAAGGAATTCTTGTTTAAGGGTTTGATTGAATTTCTCATTAACTGGATTGTCTTTGGGAGTTCTTGGCCTTGAATACCATTGAGGGATGTTTAATCTTTGACACTCTTGCTTGAAGAGCTTTTCAAATTCAGAACCATTATCATGTCCAGCATTGAAGATCTTGCCATCTAAGAGATAGTGGAGTCGTCGGAGGAAGTCCTGGCCGTTGTAGGAACTCTTGGTTTGGTACATCCTAGCAAAAGCTAGTTTTGAGACATAATCAATGGCTGTAAAGATATACCTTTTTAATCCATTCCAGTAAACAACGATGACATCAAGACAAATCAGAAAACTCGGGTATCTTTTCTTGTGAAGCTCTGTTAAGCGTTTCTTGCTCTGGGCCCGCTGTCTTTTTCTTCTGATTTTAGCTGTTTTTTGAGGATGATAGTAGAGCTTGTGCTTTTCAATAACCCTTTGGACTTTCCAAGAAGAGATGTCTTGTTCGTATTCTTGCTGATAAAGGAGAGCTATCTTTTTCTTTCCCCAACGGATATATTGTTTTTTAAGAGTACGGATATATTGTTTTTTAAGAGTGATGATTCTTTGTTCTTCGGTAGGGGTTACTTCCCAGGTTCTCACATGTTTGGGGGTCTTGTCTTCATCTTCTAATCCTCGGTAGTTGTTGCCATTCTGGAATCTATGGTACCACTTGTAAAAGGTCTTCCTTGAAATACCAAAGTGTCGGGCAGTAAAAGAGGCATTCTTTTGAGCTTTAGTTTCATAGTAGATAATCCATTCTAATCTGTTCTTAGTTCTGCTGGAAAGCTTCATTAGCTCAGCTACCTTTCTCCATCTGGTATACTTGTTTAACAACTTAATGGGTTTTGCCTTGAAAAAGTAAAAGTGTCTGTTTTTGAGGAACTGGTGTCTTTGTAGGTCCCTTTGCTTTTCTTCAGTTGGTGTAGTATATTGATAATTGAGATACATAGGTCTCACTAATCCGGTTCCTCTAACAGAGAGGGCCGGATTAGTTTTTAAGAGGTTGTTTCTTAACCTTTTTCTTCCTCATTTTACCAGATTTTGGAAAGTTAGGGTGTTACCTATTATATGTTTCAGCCTATGCATTTGACCTTGAGTCATAGCTGTTGGAGATAGCGTATTCGAACTATCTCTTGTTATCATCGTAACCTAAAGAGAAACATGGATTCCTCGTACGTTGACAAATTCGGGCCTTTACCCTTACCTTTGGCTGTGCAACACGAGTGTTGCCGGGTTGAACCACTGCCAGATTTCAACGAGACGTTGAAAGCCCTTAAAAACGCACAACATCGCAACGGATTTCTCTATCCACCGTCATCTCAACAATACGCTGTGGATCCTATAACAGGTAAGATACAAAAACCTATACCCAAAACTCAGCGGCCAATGTTACTCTTCAAGCTTCCACCTACACACCAGATTGTAATTTCCGGGCAGTCTGATGATGTGCAGACTATTCGTAAGGGTATGGCGGGCTTTGTGATTCATCTTTTGGCCTATCTTACCGGCGTCCGTGTCCAGTTTCATGACTGGTGGTTTAGTGGTAGAATTCCAATCAGACCGAGTCCACCCGGCTACGTTTCGAGTTCGGTTGCCCAACATTTCTTTGAAGTTGCCTTGGAAGAGTGGAAGTCTTGGTCTCTACAGATACGACGTATCTTCACAAACGCTCTTTTTATACATACATGGGTTCCCTCATATGAATGGGAGTGGGAACGCTTCATGGTCGAATACATGGTAACGGACGCGTTGTGGAAGGTCTCCTCACAATTACGGAATCTTGGACCATGCAGTCACAGTGAGAGAATCATTAAGTTATGCGAAGAATATAATCTATATAGGGACGACGCGCGAGTTCAAGCGGTTGTTGGCTTGAGAAATGATTTATTTCATGAGGCGCTCTGGAATGGGAATACACCTGGATTTGGCTCTAGCGCTTCTGCATTCCAGGCAGTCTATGATTTACGCCGCCTGAACGATCGGCTGATCCCTGCCATTTTGAGATACTCAACCAATTTTGTCTCAACCAATTGGAGGAGCCTAAGCAGGTTTTCGTTTGGAGGAGACGCATAGCCCTACTGTTGTCGCTAGGATCGGTAGCATACTTATAGCCCAGAGAGTATTCCTATGTTCGGCAATTGGAGATGTTTCGAAAACCTGTATTCTATCTCCTCTTCCCTAGGGTAAAGCTTGCACTTCACGTGCTGTCATTTTATGAAGAATTGAGAGGAGATCAGGCCCCCCTCTAACTGTCTTTGGATAGCTTGTCACTCATCCACCTGACAATTCCCGCTTCCATCTGCCTACGGGGAGTCCCGTAGCGCTCCCGACAAGTTCCTATGATCTTCTGTCTGAAGGAATGCATTGATTTAGAAAACGGAGGTAGTGTAACGGCGCTGAAGGCAGGAGAAGCCACCCCATCGATCATCAGCCTCAGATAGA
>DTYX01000967.1 GCA_012961655.1 Candidatus Poribacteria bacterium | reverse complement strand
TCGAATAAGCGTGGTGATTTATCACAACGCTAAGGATTACTTCGATAATTTAAAGTTAATTTTCGGGTGACTCCAGAAAAATTTTTATACAATTTGACATCTATGTTCTTCTGAGGTACAATAGAAAAATCTTGATTTTTGTCGACGGCATTATATAATATAATAGTTGTTGTTATAAAATATTTCCAAGATTTTGCTTTGATAATACCGTGCATGACGAATATATACTGCAAATTATAGGTATAACGAAAGATTATCCCGGCGTTCGGGCGCTTGACGATGTAAAGCTCGAAGTCAGAAGTGGAGAAGTTCACGCTTTGGTCGGGGAGAACGGCGCGGGCAAATCCACCCTGATAAAAATCTTAGCGGGAGCGCTCCGTAGAGATGAAGGCGAAATTTTGTTCGATGACGCTAATGTCGAGATTAATAGTCCTCAAGAAGCTCAGAGGTTAGGCATAAGCGTTATCTATCAGGAGTTCAATTTAGTTCCTCATCTGAGCGTTTCGGAGAACATCTTTCTCGGCAGGGAGATGACCCGCGCCCCTTTTAGAATTATCAATCGAAAGCGTGAGGAGAGGGAGGCGGAGAAAATTCTCTCCGGATTGGGGGTGACATTAAACCCAAGAACGCCAATCAACAGGTTAGGAGTTGCTGGTCAACAGATAGTAGAGATTGCAAAAGCTCTCTGCGCTGACGCCAAACTGATAGCTATGGATGAACCCTCTTCAGCCCTCACCGAACGTGAGATTGAAAACCTGTTCGCCCTCATCAGAAAGCTGAGGTCAGATGGAGTCAGTATAATTTACATATCCCACCGCCTTGACGAGGTGTTCCAAATCGCTGACAGGGTGACCGTTTTAAGGGACGGTAGATGGATTGGCACTTTCCCTGTGGATAAGATGAGCAAGGATGAACTAATCGAGATGATGGTGGGGAGAAAGCTAGATGAGGGGTTTCCTAAAGGTAATGCTGAGATGGGAGGTGAGATTTTATCGCTTAAAGGCGTCACACGTAAGGGGATTATAGAGGATATCTCCTTTGAGCTTAGGGAAGGTGAGATTTTGGGTATTACAGGTCTAGTGGGGGCAGGCCGGACTGAGGTGGTGAGAGCCATCTTTGGAGCTGATGAGATAGATGAGGGCGAGATTTATCTCGATGGTAATAAAGTGGAGATTAAATCTCCTATTGACGCCATCAAGATGGGCATTTCACTCCTCACGGAGGATAGGAAAGCTTATGGGCTTATCCTGGATATGACCGTTCGTGAGAACATAACCCTTGCTAGCCTAAAAAACTTCTCTAAATTTTCCTTCGTAAGGAGACGCCAGGAATGGGAAGTCGCTGACAGGTTCATAAATGAACTTCGCATTAAAACACCATCGCGGGAGCAGATAGCCAGGAATTTAAGCGGTGGAAACCAGCAGAAAGTAGTTCTATCCAAATGGCTCCTGGCAAATTCCAAAGTTGTCATATTCGATGAGCCGACAAAAGGGATAGATGTCGGGTCGAAAGTCGAAATCTACCAACTGATGAGCCGATTAGCTGAAA
Source organism: Candidatus Poribacteria bacterium (assembly GCA_012961655.1). Classification (GTDB taxonomy): domain Bacteria; phylum Poribacteria; class WGA-4E; order DTYX01; family DTYX01; genus DTYX01. The sequence continues at coordinate 10,673 of DTYX01000967.1, read as the reverse complement.
ACGGCGCGGGGATAATCATGATATCATCCGAATTACCGGAGGTCTTGGGCATGAGCGACAGGATTATCGTTATGTATGAGGGGAGAATAACGGCTGAACTCGCCGCTGAAAATGCAACCCAGGCTCAGATAATGACTTACGCTACATCATCGATAAAGCGGGATTTTCAACATGAAAATCAAATTAGTGAGTAAAATTCTTAACTTTCGGGAATCAGGCATTATAGCGGCGCTCATGACGCTGGTCATCTTCACGGCTGTGTTTAATCCTCGATTCCTGTCCGGATTTAACCTTCAGATTTTGTCCAGACAGATAGCCCTCTTTAGTTTATTAGCTATCGGTGAGACTTTCGTAATTATAACCGCGGGTATTGACTTATCTCCTGGCTCAGTGGTCGTCTTAACATCGGTTTTAGTGGCGTGGTTCATGGCGCATGGATTCGGCTTTTTCGGCGCCATTCTGGCCACTCTGGTCATCTCCATGGGGATTGGAATATGGCATGCTCTCTTCGTCAGCAAGTTGAGAGTTCCGCCCTTTATCATCACTCTCGGGACATTTGCAATCGGGCGTGGCTTAGCAGCAGTTATAACGAAAGGACCGCCCATCCCCATTCCTGATGACTTGTCCGCCAGCTTTTCATACCTTTGGGATGGAATGATACTGAAAATTCTGCCTTTGCCGTTGCTGATTTTAATTATAGTTTCTGGAATTGCAATTTTTATCTTGCATTTCACCGTTCTTGGGAGGTATATTTATGCCGTTGGGGGGAATATAGAGGCAGCGCGTCTATCTGGAATTAACGTTGATAAGGTTAGATTTTTCGTTTATGCCGTAGGCGCTCTGCTAGCCGGAGTGGTGGGTATTCTGATTGCAGCTCGACTTAGACAAGGCAACCCGAACGTCGGGCAGATTTATGAACTTTACGCCATCGCCGCAGCGGTTATCGGCGGAACTAGCCTGTTTGGCGGGGTCGGAACCATCTTAGGCGCTATCGTTGGCGCCTGTATTTTAAGCACTTTATGGAATTCGCTGATACTATTGAGAGTATCATCCTATTGGCACAATGTGGCTCTGGGCATAGTCATAGTTGTAGCCGTTACAGTTGATATTTTACGCAAAAGGAGATATAGCCGCTGATTATCGGATTTCTCTGATTTCAAAAGGAATTACGGATTTTCCGCAAAGCCTTATTAGCACGGTCAAAAAATCAGAGACTCTAAATTATTAGGAGGTTAGAAGTGAGAGATAAAATTTTCTGGACGCTGTTTATCTTATCTTTAATCTCGTCTTTCGGCTTTGATGCGAAAGCGAAGAAAATTAGCATCGGCTTGCTTGGCAAATCTGTCCATCCATACTGGGATGTAGTCAGGCGAGGAATGGAAGACGCCGCTGAGGAACTGGACGTTGACGCCATATTCTATGTCCCGCAGAGCGAGGACATCGCCAAGCAGATAGAAACGCTGGAGACGTGGATTGCTATGGGAGTTGACGGTATATCATTCGCTCCTTCAGACCCTGACGCTGTCATTAGTGTCATCGCTGAGGCGATGAAGAGGGGAATTCCCTGCATCAGCAATGATACCGACGCGCCTAAATCGGAAAGGCTCTGTTACATCGGAACGGATAACTATACCGCCGGAAAGATAGCCGGCGAGAAGATGGTTGAGATATTGAATGGTAAGGGGAAAGTTGCAATCTGTACAGGCTCTATCACCGCGATGAACTCCCTTGAGAGGATGAAAGGTTTCAGGGATGTTCTTTCCAAATATCCTAACATCGTGATAGTCAAACCCGACCCATTGGTTGACAATGAGGACACAGCAAGGGCTGTGGAGTTGGCTGAAACGGCGCTGCTGGATAACCCAGACCTAGACGCTTTCTTCGGTGTCTACGCCTTCAACGGTCCATCAGCGGCAAAAGCGGTGAAAACCGCAGGTAAAGTCGGAAAAGTACATATAGTCTGCTTCGACACGACTGATGAGCATCTGTCCCTGATTGAGGAGGGAGTTATTGACGCGGCAGTCGGACAGAGACAATATTTCATGGGATATCTTAGCGTCGTCCTTTTGGCTAACATGGCAAGGGTAGGAGTTGAAAACATGATGATGCTCCTTCCCAAGAACGAGGAAGGCGATGTGATAATTGACACTGGTGTTGACGTAGTTACAAAAGATAATCTGAAGGATTACATTAAACTTTTGGAAAAGTGGGGAGGCAAACGTTAATTGCTTCACTTTAGTTGAATTTATACTTCTGCAGATTTTTGACAATGTCAGATACTTTTCCATAAACACGCTTATACGGAGTATATTCCCTCAAACACAAATCCTCAGACAATCGCAAAATTGGCGCTAGCTCAGGGATTCATTCGGGACGCCTCGGCAGTCATCGCTATCGTTGCGGATGAATCCGCCAGTCGTTATTGGTTAGAGGATGTCAGCGCATCAACTGAGAATATCCTTTTAGCTGCGACGGCGCTAGGTTATGCCTCCTGTTGGGTGGAAGGTACACTTCTTCGCGTCGAAGATGAAGCGAAGGAAGTTCTTCGTATTCCTAAGAATAAGCGGCTCATAGTTGCAATTCCTCTATTATGCAAATAAATCATCCAATGCCTCCTCAGGTTGTGGCGATGGACTATCTTTGGCGAACTGAATAGCTCTCTGAAGTTCTTCTGTTACTTCGGAGTCAATAGCCTCTAATTCAGATTCAGAAAAATCTTCTTCCTCACAAATTATCTTCCCAAGTCTCAAGATTGGGTCGCGTTGTTTCCATTCATCAACCTCATCGCGAGTCCGATAGGAAGTGCCTGGGTCTCCAACATGATGTCCATGGAGGCGATAGGTCTTGCATTCAATTAGGGTTGGACCGTCACCTCGGCGCGCTCTGGTGATAGCTTCATCGGCAGTTTCATAAACTTTGATAACATCATTGCCGTCGACGGATACACCCGGCATGCCATAAGCCTTCGCTCTGATAGAGATATCTTTGATACGCTGATGTTTGCATTGAGGAGTGCCCATGCCATACTGATTGTTTTCGCATACATAGACGACCGGTAATTCCCATATAGAGGCCAGATTGAGCGCTTCGTGGAAAACGCCTTGATTGGAAGCGCCATCGCCAAAGAATGAAACTGCTACTTGGTCTGTTTGACGCATTTTCACCGATAAAGCCGCCCCAGTCGCTATTGGAATCCCGCCTCCGACAATGCCATTGGCGCCGAGGATTCCCAAGGAAACATCGGCGATGTGCATTGAACCGCCTTTGCCATGACAATAACCCGTTGTTTTGGCATAAAGTTCCGCCATCATTTTATCTAGACTGCCACCTTTGGCGATCAGATGTCCGTGTCCGCGATGCGTACTGGTAATATAATCATCTTGGCGCAAATTGGCGCATACTCCTACGGCTGTGGCTTCTTCTCCGATGTATGGATGCAGGAATCCTGGCAGTTCGCCAGAACGATACAGTTCTACAGCTTTCTCATCAAATCTCCGAATCATTAACATTCTTTTATACATGAGAATCATCTGTTCCGTACTCGGTTTTGGCATATTTTCCCTCCTAATTAATGGCAAAATGTCAAGAGGGCTAAACGGCTAAATGACACTTGCAGTCTTGCCCCTTAGCACCTTTGCCTATTTATTTTACTATAATAATACTGTCAAATCAAGATTAAACTTTTCGAGGAATTGAACAATGTAACATTTGGATGAAATTCAAGTTTAAACATCACATCATCGACACATCTTTGCCAAACGGTCCCTATGCTCAGACTGCCTTAGCGGATCCGGACGGCGATGGTCGGCTGGAATATATAGTGGGACGTCAATATTAGGAACTCACAAGACCCAAATCGTCCGTTCGAACGCCTTGTCTTTGACCCTGAACTTACTGGCGTGCATGATGTAAATTGACTGAGTGTACAAAAGCCTGTGATAGCATCTCAATTCTATGGACTTTAGGAGGCGAATGACCATGAAAATCACGTTGATTGTCACCCTGTTTTTCTTAGCATCTCTACCTTGCTTTGCCTCCCTTACGCAGGAAGATGTGATGTTGATAAGACAGATAATCCGCGAGGAGATTGAGCCTCTGAAAAAGGAGATTGAATCTTTGAAAAAAGATATTGTATCTGTGAGGATGGAGATGGCTATGATGAAAGGCGAAATTCAAGCGCTTAAAGCAACCATAGCGGAGATGGACAAGCGGATGGCGGCTCAACTTGCTGAGATGGACAAGCGGGTGGCGGCTCAATTTAATGCCGTTTATAGAAATTTTTCGTTGATTCAATGGTTTATAGGTGGTTTAATAGCCATTACCGTAGCAGCAATAGCTCTGCCGCGGTTGTTAATCGCATATCGCGAAAGAAAAGAGAACCGGCTTTCAAAAAAAGTAGATAAACACAATTGAAAATTGAAAGATGCGATATATCAACCGAAACACCAGTTTTTGATATCTTCGCGTCGGACAATCAAAAGCGTATTATCACCCATCTGACAACGCCGAACTGAGCTTTCATCAGCTTCCAATTCTGGGATTGGGAATGAACCTCCCTCTTTATTAACGGGACAATTCCGAAATCCGCTCTCTGACCTTTTGGTGTTTTTCGGCATCTATAAAATTAGACGCTCAGAAATAAAATCAGGAGTTTATGTCATGGAAAAACACAGCGATGAAATGTTAATCCGCCGAACGCTTCAGGGCGATAAGAACGCTTTTGGATTTCTAGTGGAAAAGTACAAAGGCGCTGTACATGCGCTTGCCTACCGAAAATTGGGGGATTTCCACGATGCTCAAGACATAGCGCAAGAAGCGTTTTTGCGGGCTTATCAAAATTTGAAATCGCTAAAAAATCCAGCGCAATTTGCCGGTTGGTTGTATGTCATCACATCGAATTGTTGTAAAATGCACCTGCGCAAGCGCGGACGGCGGTTTCAAGCGAATTTGTCGATAGAGGAACTCAGTGATAAAGATCTTGCAAAAACGGCCTATGGACAATATGAGCGAGATTCAGCTTTGCAAGATGTTCGCTATGCGTTAGAGACTTTGCTGCCCGGCGAAAAGTTGGCGATTACGCTGTACTACATGAGTGGAATGTCATGCCGTGAAATAGCGGCTTTTATCGGCACATCCGCCAATGCTGTGAAAGACCGACTATACCGCGCGAGAAAGCACCTCAAAGAGGAGATGATAATGATGCTCGAAAATACACTGAAACCGAATCAGTTGGGCGCGGGATTTGTATTGAGTTTGATGGAACGGATTTCGACGCTGCGACCGATTTCCCCGCCCATACGCATAGAGATAGGTCGATGGATTTCAGCCGGCGCTTTGACTTTAAGCGTTTTACTCGGCGCTGGGCTATTTTGTTTACGCTCCAGTAGCCCGCCGATTTCTTTGGGCGGTCAAAACGACGCTGTGAAAATTGCCTTTGTTAACTTACCGCCTGGTCCTTTGCAACTTATAGCGAGTCAAGCAGGAATTCCCACGCAAAATCCAGCCGCCCAAAACAATGCTAAAAAAATAGCTCAAGCTATCCGCAACTATGATGGAAGATTTCGCACCGGGCGCACGGCGGGATACACACCTAATGCCAAAGGGCGACAGGTTGGAATTGCCGCCAATAAAAGCCCACGTGGAAAGGGGCGTCGCAACTTGCATATTCGATGGCAAGAAAATCTATGTCAAGTTGTACGGCGACGTTCGTGGGGATTCAGAGCGATATTATCCCAGCGGCGGATTTGAGATACGCTCTGACGAACTGCCTCTGAAAAAATTTGACTATAACTTCCGCAAGCTCTTTTGAGATTTTTCTGAAAATCTCATTTCCTTTCCCGCCTATTTTCCGAGTATCAATATTAGATACCATGTTGACGTTCCCTCCTATTTAATGTGAAATTAATTTTAGCAGATAATCAAAACGGTATCAATGAGACAAAGTTGTTGAGCAAAATTTCCGAAACTTGGCCTTCTTCTCTCCGACTGAGCGAAGTTCATCTTAAAGCGTATCTCAACAATTCAGCTTCGTTAGAATAAGTCTCCAAAAGCATCCGCAATCGTTGCGCTTCTACCGATTTACCTTCCTCCTCTAAACTTTTTATCCGTGCTTTTAGCGATTCTACGCCATGCTCATATCCCATCAATTTAATTTCTGAGATGTGTTTCGATTTTAACCTTCGGCCGATTTTTTGCGCATTCTCCGCGGCGACTTCAAGAGCCATTTCCATCCCAGAAACATTACCTTCACGCGAGCACTGTTCCGCATATTCTAAGTTGGAACGAATTAAATCATTGATTTCATCAACGTTCAGTTGCAAGGTGGATTCTGTCTTTTTTCTTCTAAACAACATATCAATCAGCCCCCAGCCCAGAGATTATTCTATTTCAATCGGTACTTTATATGGCTGTTCAGGTTGTTTTTTGGGCAATTTTACAGTAAGAACGCCGTCTGTCATCTTCGCCTGAATATTTTCTACATCTATTATATTGGAGAGCCTGAATGTTCTATAGTAACTGCAATTTGGCAATTCTCTTACTAACTTTTTGCCCTCCCAGTCCGTTTGAAAAGCCCCCGATATAGTTAATTGATTATTAATGACGTTCATATAAATGTGCTCTTTTGACACACCGGGCATATCAGCAAGCACAACTACCTCTTGCGCTGTTTCGTAAATATCTACCGGTGGCGTCAGACACTGACGTCTTGCCTCAGTCATAGGAGAATATTGTTTTACGATAAACATCGTTATTTATGGTTCTTTTCGGGAACCAGATTGTCACCTGCCTTTAATCGCAAATATTGGGTTTCGCCTCCCTTGTTTCATCACTCACCCAGGCATTTGTAGGATGAGCATTGTCCACCTACTACGGCTATAGTCCAATTTCCCACATTGGACCTCTTAAATCCATCAGTCGATGGATATTACCATAGGACCTAATGGTCGAGATTTTGGCAGAATAATGTTCAATATGCCATCAGTATAATGTGCGCTGACCTTGTCCGTTTGAATAGGTTCAGGCAATTCAATTCTTTTTTCAAAGGCTCCATAGCCTCGTTCACGCCGGATATATCTTGCGCCTTCGGCGGTTTCACGTTTTCTTTCGCCGCGCAGTATAATAGTTCGTTCAGATATTGATAGGTCAATCTCCTCCCGTTTAATTCCCGGCAACATTGCCAAGAGAATAAATTTGTCAGAAGCATCCATCAAATCAATGGGCGGATAACCGCTGCTAACGCGTCGTCTGGGAGCGCCAAACATCCTATCTATCCGTCGTTGGAATAATTCCAATTCATAAAATGGATTCCACATCATGGTGATGTCTCTCCTCCTAAATTCTAAGAAACCAGTTTTTGGGAAACATCTGGTTTCTGAACAGTAACCACCGTGTACAACGGTAGGATTTCTGAAAGGCGGATTACCCTTCCGCCTCTACTGTTTCATCATCTTCCTCTTCCGTTTCTTTTTCCTCCTCCTCCTCTTCCTCTTCATGCTTTTTCATGCCCTCGGCAAATTCAGCTAACTTCTTTTCAACCGCCCAGTTGATAGTACCTTCCGGATACGTTCCATCTTCCTGGCGTTCTCCCGCTTCTTTGCCGGTGAGAATTTCGATGCCCTGCTCAATGGTTTCCACGGGGTAGATATGAAATTTCCCTTCCTTAACTGCTTCGATAACCTCTTCTTTGAGCATCAAGTTCGTGACGTTCGCTTTCGGAATCAATACTCCTTGCTCGCCTGTAAAGCCGAAGGCTTTACAAACGTCAAAGAAACCTTCAATCTTCTGGGTTGCGCCTCCGATTGGCTGAATCTCACCGAGCTGGTTCACAGAGCCTGTTACCGCGATACCTTGTTTGATGGGAATTTCCGAAAGGCTTGATAGAATAGCGTATAATTCAGTTGAGGATGCGCTATCGCCTTCGACACCTTCGTATAACTGTTCAAAGCCAATCTGTGCCGACATCGAAACTGGCCTCTCCTGCCCGTACTTGCCGTTTAGGTATCCGGAAAGAATCATTACGCCTTTGTTGTGAATTGGGCCGGCCATACGTACCTCCCGTTCTATGTTAGTGACGCCTCCGCGGCCCATGTATGTGCGGGCGGTGATGCGGGATGGCTTGCCAAACATATATTTTCCCAGACCCATCACCGAAAGGCCATTGACCTGTCCGACAACCGCGCCATCCGTTGAGATGAATATCTGGCCGCGTTCTATCATCTCCTGAAGCCGTTCTTCGACGCGGTTTGAACGATGGATTTTTTCATCGATGGCTTTCTGGACATCTTGGCGGCTAATTAATCCATTTCCATTTTGACTCGCCCAGAAACCACTTTCCCGCACCATATCGCAGATATCCGCGAAGCGGGCGCTCAACTTCGTTTGGTCGCCTGTCAATTCTGCGCTGTATTCTATCATCCGCGCTACGCCGCTTTTATCGAAGTGCGGTAAGTTCTCCTTTTCACAATGCATTTTGAGGAACTGCGCGAAGATTCTCAAGTTTTCATCATTCCTATCCATCTGGACATCGAAATCCGCCTGAACCTTAAATAATTCACCGAAGTCCTCATCATAAGCCTCCAGCAGGTAGTAAAACAACGGATTGCCAATCAGCGCGACTTTCACATTCAAGGGAATCGGTTGCGGCTCAAGCGTTATCGTGCTGATAAGACTCAATTCCTCGGCAAAATCTGTAATCCGAATTTCACCATCTTTCAGAGTGCGTTTCAGCGCGTTATACGAAAACGGGTTGCGTAGCAGGTCCTCCATCTGTAAAACGAGGTATCCACCGTTAGCGCGATGCAAAGCGCCGGATTTTATCATGGTGAAGTTAGTCACCAACATGCCAAATTGCGCCAGCCGTTCTACTCTGCCTATTAGTCGATGATAAGCTGGATTGCTTTCGATAACAACGGGCGCGCCTTCAGTTTGAGAGTTGTCAACGATGACGTTCACCACGTATCTATCAAAAGACACCCGCGGCGGCATAAAAGGAAACGTCTGTTGTCCTTCCTGCGGCGCCGGTTTAAAATCGCCAACATGCTCAATAACGTCTTTTTGAACTTCGTCGAGGTAGCCGGTGACATCGGGGGAATCAGCGTACTTCTGTTTTAATTCATCTATCAGATGTCCCACCGCAAACATCGCTACGTTGCGTTCCAACTCAGTTAATTGTTCCCGACCTTCTCTATCAATGGCTTGAACCGCTCTCATCGTGTTGGTCAATTCCGCCTGTAACTGTTGACCCTGTTCTTCGATTTTTCCTCTATCCTCTTCTGACAATTGAGAATACTGTTCCGGGGTCATCGGTTTATCTTCGACAAGCGGCACGAGGAGCAAACCGGCAGGTCCCCGTTGCAATGTAAAACCACGCTCTCTAGCTGTCTGGTCTAATTTCGAAAATTCGGCATTGCGCCGGCGTTGCAGTTCTTGAATAATCCGATTGCGCTCATTCTCGTAATCTTCACTTTCCAAAGCCTGCGGAATATCGCGCTGCAGCTCTTCGACCAGACCCTCCATATCGTGCCGCAATTCAACGCCTTTGCCGGCAGCTAATCTGAGGTATTTCGGTTTATGCGGCTCAGAAAAATTTTGCACATAACACCAATCGTCCGGAGTGAGCATCTGTTTCGCACGCTCTTGAAGGCGTTCCACGACCACAGAAGTTTTACCTGAACCAGTAGGCCCCATGGCATATATATTGAAGCCTGGGCTCTGAATGGATACGCCGAAGTCTATCGAGCGTAGAGCCCGCTCCTGCCCTATCATACCAGCAAGAGCCGGTAAACGTTCGGTGCTTTCGAAATCAAATTGCGATTCATCGCAACGATATCGTAATTCATTCGGGGATAATTCTTGAATTTTTAATGACATTGCGTCCCTCCTTTCAGGGGGAATTTTGTTTTCGGTTAGCCTCTGTTTCGAAAAATTGTATGTTATAAACGTAGCTTCTTTCGTAATCTCGCGGAAATGGAAGGATGGAAGGAAAGGAAGGAAACTTATCATTCTACTTTCCTCTTGTGTCTTAATTGAAAGAGATTCACGCGAAAAAGTCAAAATAGCAGAATGTGTGTTACAAAGCACTAGACAGCAACAGCGAACTCTTCATAAGACCAAACAAAAATAGGTTTTGTGCGTTTCGGTTTTTCAGTGTAAGACGCAGCTTTGTCTATCACTGAAAGCGCTTCGCTGCTAAACCATATCTCACCACAACTGCGGCATATATTGACAGGCACATTTTCCAGAATAATAACCTCCCCATTTTGACTGATGGGATAATCAATCATGCGTTCCTCTAACTCTCCACCACATTGTCCGCATTTGAATGTTTTCATTATAAATAGAACCTCCTTGTGAAGTTAACTTAGGAACGGTACCAATCCCTTGGTCTTTCCCAATACGTGGAAAGAAGATAAAGTATGTCTCCCAAAGCACAAGCAATGTACAGAGGCATTATAAAAGAAACGCCTGCTATTTTTCTTTCTACGTTTCCAACTATCAAACATTTAGGATACGGTTTTTGTTTTGGACGTTCCTCAATAATTCGACCATAGATACTTGTCTTTGAGCCATTCGATTAGCAACATGCTTGGTTGCCATGAAGTCCCTATTTTGAACCATTTGTCTAATGGTATCTATATCCATGTTTTGTAATACACTTTATTACAAGGCTATTT
>DTYX01000966.1 GCA_012961655.1 Candidatus Poribacteria bacterium | reverse complement strand
TCTGTGATGCCATTGTCTGTCGCAGCTTTTGGCGGGACAGAGCTACGGATAAATGCCGCTATCACCTTTGAGAATTTCTACTACCTATACTTTTGCAGATTTTCAATTTGATATGATAATTCTGTTCGCGAACTCAGCAGTTTACTTTCTATTTTTCAACACTTAAACGCTTGGTGTGAAATCGGACTCCAGCTAGTTTCTGAGTAACTCACACCAAACGTTTAAGAGAATTACGAAATCGCGCATCCCGATGACCTTTCGAACTGCCACGAAAGTTTGAGGGAACTGAAAAATGAGGTTTGAGGTATGAAACGTAGAGCCTACAATTCGGTGTGAAAAAGGTTCTCCGGAGGAACAATCCCCTTTGATATATGTTCAGAATCCCATGAGAATTCTATGTGAGCATCTTTCTTATTCTCGAAAAATTCGATTCTTATGTCGTAAAACCCCTCTTCTAGTTTTAGTTCTTTTTTATATCCCGCATAGCCGTATTCCGACACATCCACGACTATCTGTTCCATTGTATCAAGGGTTTTGCCGAGCCATACCTCGACACCGTCGTCGTTTTTGAATGAGAGAGTGTAAACGCTGTCATGCGGGATTTTTATCTTGCCAACCCATCTGATCGAAAATTGGTCTTTTGGCATATCTTCAGCCGGGGCATCTTTCCATTTGAACTTAATACGCTTATCGACCCGTGATAGTATTTCATCCTCGAAATTCTTTTTTCGGTAGTAGACGCCAAGCAGACCCGGTTTCAACTTAGCCGCAATCCATCCCCTCCAACGTTCCACGGCAATCCTTCGGCTGGTCTCGTCGGCATCGGGTAGATATCCGAGGCCAGTATTGGCGATTAGCTCAAGTTCTGAGATGGCTATTTTGCGGATGGATATGTCATCGGACGCTAGAGCATTGACGAGAGCTACCGTACCGATTGATTTGAAAAGTCTTTCGTTTTTCTGGAGAATTTCAGTCGCCTGCTGTCTCAGAGGCTCATAGCGGCTCTTGGACGCCTTTAGCACCCCCAAATAGTTCAGCTCGCGGGCGAGCTTTTCCAATGCGAGTGAGCGAGTATTCGGGTCTTTATCTTCGAGCGCGGACATGAGATATTCAGTATCGTCAAATCTCCTTAGAGACTCGGCTTTAGCTCTATGTTCCTTGGCTATCTCGTAATTCTCTTTTGCCTTTTGCCTGTATTTCTGAGCGTCTTGTCTGTATTTTTGGGCAATCTCAACTTTGCCTTCCTTTTCCAAAACTTCAGCTTCTTTCAGCAAGTAATTCACAGTCAGTTTCTCATAAAGTCTGGCAGAACGTTCTCGCCCTTCAGCGGCTTTCTCAAAATCCTCAGAGAATTTACCGTTTCTCTCCAGAAACTTGAGGTCAATACCCATCTGACTATTGTGCATGACCGGATATAGCTTTGCTGCAGCCAGCAGTCGTCTACGATTCAGTATTTGGTATCTGTCAATCTGTTCTTTTGTGAGATTAGCTTTTTCCAGATTTTCCTCTAGTCTCTTCTGGCATTCCCGCATCGATTTCTTAAAACCGGCTATCGTGCTTTCGCAATGGAAAGAAAGTATTCCAAATCATCTTCAAATTGGGGGATGGAGAGATACTTATAGAACTCCACAGCCAATTCACGTTCTTGCGCGGCTTGTGCGTATCTCCCAATGCTTTCGAGCTTATTAGCATGCGCTAAATTAAGTATGGGGACGCCATACACCGCCAGTGAACTGGTAGCGGGAAGGCAAAGAAGAAGGATGAAGGCGACGATGAGTAAACTGTTTTTTATCATGGCTTTTACTCCTTCGGCTGTTTTTGTACTTGTTCCTTTTTAGCTTGGTCAGCGTAGACGCCCAGCATTACGGCTCGGAGAATCTCCGTAATCCAGGGATTTTGGGATAAAATGCTTATTCCAATACCGTCAGGTTCAGCGGAATAACTGACAGTGAGTGAGCCAAAATCACCAAGTTTATCGATTGCATTTTCGGGAAGTTTTAGGTTATCGATTAAGTTTTGTTGCGTTACAAAATTCAATATCTCACCTGCATTCGCAAAAGCAAGCACCCATGAAGATTCCAACTCTTTTTCGATTTCAGGATTTAGACTTGCCAGTCGAGATTCGGCAAGCATGTCAACCGCGTCTTTAACCCATATCGCGCTGTTGCTAATTATCAAAAGGTCATCCTTGTAGGTATAAGCGGGCATAAGCGCCGCACCGGGTATCAGCATATTTAACGGGAGCAAATTCGTGTAAATCTTGAAATCTCGATACTCCTCTTCATCCAATTT
>DTYX01000965.1 GCA_012961655.1 Candidatus Poribacteria bacterium | reverse complement strand
TTGTAGAGCTTGTACTGAGCTTGCCGAAGTATCGAATTTCCAAATTCGACGACAATAGTCGAGATATGGCTCTGCCTACAAAATCTCTGAATATGAGAAATAAAGACGAAGTGAATTAATGATGTTTTGGGAAATGAAAAGACTAGTTTTAAATAAAATAAAAGGATATAAAAATGAGAATCTTGCTTTTGAGCTTGGTGATAATAAGTTTTATGTATGGTAAGGACGATTTCATTGAAATTCCCAACGTCATAGCCGAAGAGGGGACCATATATTTCTTCATCTCGAAAGGGGCAGACCATGCCGATATCGTTCCAGACTTCTTCGGATTTTACTTCGAGGACGCCTCTGACGCTGACTGGCAAGATATTGAGTTTGACCCAGATGGTGTCATATCTGCAGGAAAGTGGTTTCATGTCGCTGCGACCTGGGAATTTGGCGGCGGCTCTGCGTTCTTGTATATTGACGGGAAAGAGATTGCTACAAGCCCGAACAAATTAGGCGTTAAACCTGAGCTTAATCCAAACCCTCGCTTCGGTTTAGAGGTCATCAAGTACGTTCCATCTAGAAATGGGGCTCAAGGCGTCATCGACGAAATTGCCATTTACAACAGAGCCTTGACGGAGAAAGAGATTGAAAAAGATTTGACTTTCACCGCTCCAGTTGAACTTTTAGGCAAACTCGCCGCGACGTGGAGTGAAATCAAGAAAACGGAGTAATCGAAATTTGGAATGCGGAATGGTTATATCGGTTCCGCATTCCGCATCCCAATAGATGTAAGGAGAAAACAGATGGCGGAAAAGATACGCGCCGGAGTTTTGGGTATCTCACACGCCCACGCTATCGGAAAATTGAGGACAATTCAAGCTTCACCGGAATATGAATTAGTCGGGATTTGTGAACCTGATGCGGAATTGCAACAGCAGCGCAAAGATGAAGAGGTATTCAAAGGTGTGCGTTGGTTATCAGAGCGAGAACTCTTGGGGGATGACACAGTGCGGGTTATCGCGGTGGAAGGTCGGGTTCAGGACAATCTCGCTCTAGCAAAGCGCGCTGTTGAAGCGGGCAAGCATGTGCATTTGGACAAACCCGCAGGTGAATCATTAGAAAAATTTAAATCTTTGCTCAATCTGGTGAAAAGGGAAAATCTACTGCTTCAGATGGGCTACCAGTTCCGCTACAACCCTGGATTTGAACTGGCGATGAAAGCGGTAAACGACGGTTGGTTGGGGGAGATATTTTTCGTTCACGGCAGTATCGGCTCTACCATCAATCCGGAGAGCCGTCGGAGATTGGCGTTCCATCCTGGCGGTATGATGTTTGAACTCGCCTGTCATCTGATTGATACCTTGGTTGCGCTGCTCGGTCGTCCTGAGAAGGTGACGCCGTTCATGCGTCACGATGCCGATTTGGATGACCAATTAGCCGACAATACCCTCGCTGTTTTTCAGTTCGAACGCGCTATTGCGGTTATGGAGAGCGCGGCGATGGAAATTGAAGCAGGTCAACGTCGCAAGTTGGAAATATGTGGAACCGAAGGTACAATCGTTGTCCAACCTATTGAACCGCCAGCAGTACGTCTTTGCCTTAATCAAGCGCATGAAGATTTCCAAAAGGGATGGCAATCCGTCTCCGTGCCCAATATTCCGCGGTATGTTCGTGATTTTGAAGAACTAGCGCGTTGTGTTCGCGGCGAGCAACAGCCCAGTTATTCTTTGGAACACGATTTTATCGTACAAGAAACGCTGCTGCGCGCATGCGGTACACTAATGTAGTAGGGCAAGCTTCCAGCTTCCCAATCCTTCATACTCCCGAAGAACATGGAGGATTGTTCACCAAGACGTTCATTGAAGCATTGAGACGCCCTAATATTCTTTTTCTTTTAAGCGACGAACATAGTTATCGTTTCATGGGACATACTCCGCCTGACGAAGGCGGCGAGCCAGCGTTTACACCAACGTTTGACGGTCTGGCTGCCAAAGGCGCCGTTTTTACTAATACCTACTGCCAGATGCCGCTCTGTACTCCATCTCGACTCTGCCTGTTGACGGGACTCGAAGTCCGGCGTTGCGGCGCTTGGACTAATGGGTCCGTGCTTCGGCCTGAACTCCCTACTTTGCCGCGTGTATTGGCGAATGCCGGTTATGAAACATGTCTTGTCGGAAAAATGCATTTCGGTGGCACTCTCCAGTTTGCCGGTTTTCAGCACCGACCTTACGGCGACCTAACTGGGAAATGCGGTCACCAATCGGAGCCGATTGACAGTCCAGATGCTAATATGATGCGAATGCGCACTGTCGGTGCCGGGATTACTGAGATACCTGAGAGTCTAATCCAAGATGAGATAGTCGCGCACGAAACAGTGGCATTTCTCCGTGAACACCAACACGCGCATCCTGAAAAACCCTGGTTTCTCTGCGCTTCCTTTCACTGCGCCGCGGCGGCATTTCGAACGCTACATCATATAACGAGATGATGCGGGCTCGGGCTGCCTATTTCGCCTGTGTTAGCTACCTGGATGAGGTCATCGGTGACCTGCTCTCACGCCTGGAACACGATGGTATTCTTGAAAATACAATTATCGTTTACACCACCGACCACGGCGAGATGGCAGGTGAGCATGGAGTTTGGTGGAAAAACGGTTGGTATGAGGGCTGTACTCGAGTACCTCTCATTGTATCTCTGCCCGAACAACGTAGCGGGAAATACCCAGACCACAAATGTCATACTCCAGTTGGACTGGTCGATTTATTCCCGACGCTTTGTGCCTTTGCTGATGTCAATCCACCAGACGATTTAGATGGTATCGATCTTTCTGCTGCTGTTTGCGGAAAGCGCCTCGACCCGAAACGCCCAATCTTCTCCGATGCTCTAACCCCACGCTGGGGGGCTGGAACTGAATTCCGCATGATTCGTTGGAGAAACTACAAGTACGTCCGCTTCCGCCAAGCGCCGCCGCTGTTTTTCGATTTGGAAAGTGACCCAGGCGAGCAGCACAATCTGGTAAATTCTGCCTCTGGACCGTCAAAAGATGCATTGGAGAAGTTGCGGACACTTGCTGAGAGCTCGATAGACTTTGATGCTGCCGATGCTTTCGCAAATTGGCCAGGGGAAGATAATCAATGAGTTTAAGATTCAAATCACGGTTCGATTTCCAATCAACTCACATTAGGTAAAGGGATTTACTTTGATTCTAAATTTGTAGAACGCTTAAGCAGGCGTCCCCGCCTGCGGTAGATTGTCTGTTCCCAACGATCTAATAGATCGCGCTACAGTTATCAAAACAAATTTTCACAACTCAAAATCATCAGAAATTAGGTAGAAAAAGAAGATGTTATTCGTTCACAACTGATGAATTCTCGCCGTCTGGACATTCTTAGATGCCAAAGTTGATTTCACTGCCAAAACGTCGTCAACCTCGAATCGCAAACATATTCCGCAATCAGAGCTTAGATGTCGCGGTACGGGGATGAGTTTTATCTTAATTTCCGCTTCCTTTAAGATTTTTTCAGCCTTTATAGCCGCTTGCGTTGAATGGAATAGTACAACTCCATAAGTAGGTTTGTTCATTTTTCAATTTCCTGCTTGCATTTTCCCGAATTCTGCAAGAAACGACGCGCTAAGACGAAGTCGCGCGTTGCTTTTTGCATGCCCTTCGGCTTAGCGGCGAATTCGGCTACAGTCTGACAACTTTCCCCGCTTGTAAAAGAGTTTCAAGGATAGTATAAGCGTTGGAAATCTCTCCCACAGCGACTTTATCTTTCAGTTTAAAATAATCCAAACAGGTGCCGCAGACCAGAATCTGAATCCCTCCTCCGGCTAATGCTTGCAAATCCTCCAATACGATTGAATCTTCAATTACAAGTTTCACCCCGCTGTTGATAAAAATCATGCTTTGTGGCATCGGTTCTACTTCCGTGAAGGTGTGCATAAAAGCGCGCATTAAAATCCCGCCTAGTTCCTCACTGCCTCTACCTATGGTATCTGAGGATATGAGAACTACGAGATTACTCTCCGGGGACGGCGCAGGCGAAGCAATAGCTTCTCCTACAGGCTCAACGCCTGCCTTTTGTATGTGAATGTAGAATTCGCCATCCTTCTCATCAACTTTAACATTATAGCCTTTTCTGGTTGCTATTCGAGAGACGTTATCTCTGGGGGTTTCATCATCAACGATTACTGTTACCGTATCCGTTTCTTTTAAAGCTTTTCCGGTGAGGATGACCGGCTGTGGACAAGTCAATCCTCTGGCATCCACGATTTTAGCCATTTAGTTGCCTCCTCATAATTTCTTTCATAATTCACTTTGATGCGATTTTCGTTATAGCTTCTATTGTTTTCCCTATCTCTTCCTCTGTTGTAAAATAGCTCAAGCTCAAACGTACTGTGCCTGTTGGAAATGTGCCGATGGTTTTGTGCGCGGCTGGGGCGCAGTGTAGTCCGACTCGGCACATAATTTCATATTCCTCATCCAATTGAAATCCGACTTCGGAAGGCATCAAGCCGTCTATGTTAAAGGAGACAAGCCCGACTTGCCGGTCAATATCTAATCCACCATAGACAGTTACACCTTTTAAATTTGTCAAACCGTCTAGCAACTTCTGAGTCAAATTTTTCTCTTTTCCACGAATATTGTCTTCACCTTCGGCAAGTACAAATCGAACTCCGGCGCCCAAGCCTGCTAACCCCACGATATTTAGCGTGCCGCTCTCATATCTGTCGGGCAAAAAGTCGGGCTGGCGTTCTTCATCGGAGCGGCTGCCTGTTCCACCCCATTTCAAAGGTTTTAAATCTACGCCTTCGCGGATGTATAATCCGCCCGTCCCCTGCGGCCCATACATCGCCTTGTGTCCAGTAAAAGCTAAGAGGTCTATATTCATCGCTTCCACATCGATAGGATATGCGCCGCCCGTTTGGGCAGCGTCTAACAGCAAAAGCAAATCGTTCTGGCGTGCGATTTCACCGACTTCAGCCACGGGGAGAATACTCCCTATGACATTGGAAGCGTGATTCAAAACTATAAGTTTAGTGTTGGCTTTTATCGCGGCTTGGATTTCACGAGGTTCTAAAAAACCCTGTGACGAGCAATTTACGACAGTTACCTCTACGCCTTCTTCTTCCAAAGCGCGCAATGGTCGCATGACTGAATTATGTTCGATGGAACTGGTGATAACGCCATCGTCGGGTTTCAAAAATCCACGCATAGCGAGGTTTAGAGCTTCCGTAACGTTGCTACAAAAGATGATTCGGAGCGGGTCGGAAATATTAAACAGTTCAGCGATAGCTTCCCGCGTTTCGTAAATGATATGACCAGCCTCAATCGCGAGCCGATGGCTTGAGCGACCTGAATTGGCGCCGATATTTTTCATGTAATCGGTCATCGCTTGTATGACAACATCCGGCTTTGGATAAGATGTTGCCGCGTTGTCCATGTAAATCAATTTATTATCCTCCGTCCCTCTGGTTACACGACTTTTTCCAGCCTTTGAGCCCTCGCTCAAGGGTCGCCCTATTGCGGTAAAGATAATGCGTGAAACGTGATGCGTGAAAGCTCAAAGGCGCGAAGGGCAAAGGGCAGTAAGCTTTGAGGAAAGAGCGAGATGAAAGCGTCAGGTTAGAAATAAGAGAGTGGAGTGGGAATCGAACCCACCTCGGCCCATTGAAGGTACTGACAACAGGTTTGCAGCCTGCGGGAGGCGCCAGCCCCCTATTCCACTCGTGATTCCTACGAGTCTGCAATCTGCCTGTAAGCAATAATCGCCGCGCCCAGTGCGCCTACTATCTGCGGTTCTTCAGGCATAGTGAGCCCCCATCCGAGCTTTTGTGAAAGCAGCCGTGTTATACAAGGATTTTTCGCCACGCCGCCTGCAAAGACAATCCGCTGCTTCAAACCGACTCTACGCACCATGCCGGCGATGCGTTCGCTAATGGCTTCGTGTAGTCCGAGAGCAATTCGGCGTCCGTCTTCGTTTTTGGCGATGAGCGAAATCACTTCCGATTCGGCGAAGACGGTACACATACTGTTGACCTTTACGCTTATACCATTTGCACTCAGAGCATATTGCCCAAATTCTTCGATTGGCATCCCCATCACTCGTGCCATCGTTTCCAAAAATCTACCCGTGCCAGCCGCGCATCTATCGTTCATCTCAAACTTTAACACACCACCGTTGCCATTTAAGCTAATGGTTTTGCTATCCTGCCCGCCGATGTCAATAACACTTCTGGCATCAGGGTACAAAAAATGCGCCCCCTGAGCATAGGCTTTTATCTCGGTAACGACGTTGCTGCCAAAATGAGAGGCTAACAGATGCCTTCCATAACCGGTCGCGACCAAATTTTCATATTCTCTGCCTTCAAGCAATTTCCGACATCTCTCCAATGAATTCGCACCTGTATCGGTAATCTCGAAATTTACGATGTCTTGACCATCGAATTCGACAAGCGCAATTGTGCGAGAACCGATATCCAAACCGATGACTTTCATAACCTACTCCTAAATTACTACTACAAGGATTCGTTGAAAGTTTGTGAGTTGTCAGATACAAGGGCAAGGTGGCAATTAGCCTTCTTCCCCCTTTGCCATCTTGCCCCTTCGCCCTTTTACCCAACTACCTCCAAAAACGCTTCAATGCGGGTTTGAAGTTGTCCTACGTCCTCCATGCTATAATCGCTTTCGATGCTTATAGACGGAATACCTGCTTTTTCCAGAGCTTGCTGGACTTTCACAGATTCGATGGAAAACGGTTGGCAGAATTGTAGAACGTACTGAATCACGCCATCGATTTTATATTCCCTAGCCAGGTCTATGATGTCGTCGAGACGTTCATCATTTGGTGTGAAGCAGGCGCAGTTTATTTTGAATTGGCGTTCGCCAATTGACTCAAGCAAATCGTCCAAACTATCGCCTTTGCTTTCTGTTTCGCCTGTGAGTGAACGGGTTCCGACGCATGATTCCTCGCAGACAATGGCTGCGCCGCTTTTCTCCACGATGTTGTGTAATTTCCAGTGGGGGATAGCCATTGGAGTGCCGGCTGTCAGCATACGCGTTGTTCCTTTGGAAAAAGCTCCTTCGCCTTTTTGGATTCGCTCTTCCAGTTCGTCGCACAGTTCATTAACCTGATTCGTGAAGCGGACTGGCTCATCGTAAAAATATATCTGCGAAATCAACAGGGCGTCCAAGCCGCTTATAGGCGTCGGGTCGGATTTACGCAAGTCGAATAATCGCTGAAGCGCTGCCCGTCGGGCATCGACAATATTGATGGCTTCAATGAGATTTTCACTTGTGATAGTGTTGCTTGTTACCTCCTCCACTTTATCTTTGAAACGGTAAAGCTCGTGGAACCATAATTCTTTATCCCCTTCTTCTTTGCACTGTGGCAATTCCATCACATACATCGGGGCGTGCTCGCCGAAGATCTCCCAGGTCTTTTTCTTACCGTCGCAGGTTGTCTCTCCGACGACTAAATCGGCAACTTCAAAGTAGGGACAGGTTCGGCTGACTTTGAATCCGAACGCTGATTTGATAAGCGGACAGAGATTTCTCGGCAATATCTCTTCAGCGGCGGGGATGGAAAAATCGGTTCCTCCGCAGAGCCCGACGGCGGCTCCACCCGCTGCGATGATAAGCTCGTCAGGGACATACACGCAGAATGTGCCGAAAACTTTGCCGCCTTTTTCTTTGTGTTCAACTAACTCTTTTACACGCAATCCGTGAATCTCGGATACAACGAAGTCGAAATATTTCATCCCTTCAGGGCGATTTTCCTGGGATAGATAAACATCCTGATAAACACCAGGAAGGATATCTAACAGCGTGTTGTGTCTGTCTATATCCAGCCCTAAATCCTCCCATATCTGAAGATAGTCTGTCATTTTATCCTCCTTCTTTAAGTTTTACGTTTCACGTATTACGTATCACGTCACATAGATTCTGTTTTCTTTATCCGCGATAATCTCACCGACCGATGTGACTGTTTCTACATTTGCATCGGCCAAAATCTTAATTAGTTCATCAGTTTTCGCTTGGGGTACTGAGATTAACAATCCCCCGGAAGTTTGTGGGTCACACAGCAGATAGATGGCATCTTCAGGCAGATGAGAACCCCATTCCAGTTTCTCTTGCACGAATTCCACATTCGAGTGAACGCCTTCGGGGACAATCCAATCATCGACTAATTTCCAGACGCCTGTGATGACAGGAATTTGGGAAAGATTAATTTTAGCGCCCACGCCGCTTGCTTCTACCATTTCATGTAGATGTCCCAAAAGTCCAAATCCTGTGACATCGGTGCATGCGTTCACGCCAACTTTGACCATCGCTTCCGAAGCAACGCGGTTCAAAGTTTTCATCATCCGAATAGCCTCGCTCATACTCTCTTCTGAGGCTAATTCAGCCTTGACAGCCGTGTTGACGATTCCCGTTCCTAGCGGTTTTGTTAAAATTAGATTATCTCCCGCTTGCGCGGTGGAATTCTTGATAACCTTGTCAGGATGCACGACTCCCGTTACGACTAAACCAAACTTTGGTTCATCGTCATCGACCGAATGCCCTCCTAAGATGCTAACACTCGCCTCCGCCGCTTTCGCCGCGCCGCCTTGTAAGATGGCTTCCAGAATTTTTATCGGCACTTTACTGATGGGAAAACCTACTATATTCAAAGCGAATAGCGGTTTAGCGCCCATGGCGTAAATGTCGCTGATAGAATTTGTTGCAGCTATCTCGCCAAAGGTATACGGGTCATCTACAACAGGCGTAATGTAGTCCACCGTCTGAACCAGCGCAAGGTCATCCCCGATTTTATATACTGAAGCGTCGTCGGATGTGCCGGCGTCTACTATGACATGCGAATCGGTTATAAATTGTAATTGATGCAATGCTTCGCGTAGGTCACACGGACCAATCTTCGCCGCTCACCCGGCAGATTTGACCAGGCTAGTTAAACGAATTTTTTCTTCATCAGTCATGTTCAGGAATATTCCTTTCTATTTTAACCTGAATGGCACTGAATTAAGCCAAATAACTGTTTGTAGTAGGGCGATTCATCGCCGTTCCATGCTATGACGACGGCAATAAATTGCCTCACTACGAACCTAAAGTAAGTGCCATTCACTCATAGTGAGTATACTTTATTGCCAGTAAGTTAATGCTGATTTTGGTGTGAAGGGAATTATCTTGATAGGTTAAAAGATAGGATAACCTCCACAGTCTCACTTTTCTGCCAATTGACTTGCCCTGCGCCGACGGATTATCTCGGTTCACTCAAAGCCAATCAGCCGCCAATAAGAACTGTGAAAGTTTTTAGGTGGAAAGGCTTTTGATGAACCTAGTCGGACAGGAGAAAATCTTTGGGAAATTCAGGCACACCGTGCCTTTAGGCAAATGCCCTCAGATTTTTGCTCAAATAAAGTATTTTAACATTTTTGAGAATCCTTTCTGTGAATGATTTTAGCATCATTACTTCCACTCTTCCGGAAACACAGCTAATCATATCCATATCACCACATTTATATATTCTACGTTATAATATCATATTTTTGTATGAAAGGTCAAGTAAATTTTTCTTGTTCCAGAAATTCCCCACGCGGAAAAATAGTGGGATGTAGCCGAATTCGCAAGAATTCGGGAAACTGAATTCCCAAATGCCGGACCCCCGAACTTTGGCAAGTTCGGCTACGCAGATTCTATCATGGGGAATTTGTAAGATATGTGAA
>DTYX01000964.1 GCA_012961655.1 Candidatus Poribacteria bacterium | reverse complement strand
ATCCGTGTAAATCCGTGTGTGTCCGTGGCTAATTATTTTTATCAAAATATATTTAACAATGCACTACATATAGATTTTAAGGAGAACGAAAATGGCATACATTTTGGAAGACGAATTTGGCGATATAATTCAGAAAGCGCGTTCCGGACGCGGATTGAGCGTTGCGCAAGTGGCGCGTGAAACGCAAATCCCGCGGGGACAGTTGTCTAAGATGGAAAATTACACTCTGAAACCGACGGCAGAACGGGTTGAGAAGATTGCCGCGGCGCTCGGCTTGAGTACGCCTAAGTTGCTCGATATAGCGATGGAACGCTGGGCGCCGACAAAATGGGATGTGAATTTCGACAGCGCTATCACTGTAATTCCGCTCTCTATGACTTTAAGGTCAGGATATTCAGTGTACTGTTACCTCTTGACTTGTAAGCGAACGAAAGCGAGCGTTATTGTCGATACAGGGGGCAACCCCGACAAAGTTATCGAGGCGGTAAATGAACATAACCTCAAACCCTCCTTAATTCTCATCACGCATGAACATTCCGACCACGCCGGCGGACTGCGAAAGTTGCAAGTCGTTACCCAAGCGCAGGTCATCGCCAGCGCGGCAGTGGCGTTGCCCTCTGAAGTGAAGGAATGTACTAAGCTTGAGGACAGCGCAGAGATTGAGTTGGGCGACCTGTCCATCAAAATCCTTCATACCCCAGGACATACCCGAGGCTCATGCTGTTATTACGTGAGCAAAGCGGTTTTCGTCGGAGACACCATTTTTGCCGGGTCAGTGGGCAGGGGCGGTTTTTCATATCAGAGTCTGCTACAATCGGTTCGCGACAAGATATTCACCCTCGATGACGATGTGCATCTCTTTCCCGGTCATGGCCCTATCACAACCGTGGGTCAAGAGAAAGCGCATAATCCATTTTTTTAGGAGAAAGGGAGGATTAGGATTCTTCGGAACCATTTTCCCTTTTTAACTTGTTCAATTTGCTTGATGATTGGAAGGTTGGAAGGATGGAAGGAAGTGAAGGAAAAGGTAGAGAATTGATATTCACGTATCACGCATCATGAATACGAAATTACAAGCTGAAATTGGTATGGATGGGTAACGGAAGGGGAAAAAATGCCCGCTAAAATTGTTATGACTGATCTTTTAGAAGAAGCTGAGATTGAGACGGAAATACTGCGAGAGATTGGCGATATCAAAACGCTGATGGCAACGCAAGAAGGGGAAATCTGGGGACAGGTGGAGGATGCGGACGCTTTAATTGTCTGGCACGAAGTAACCATTAGCCGAGAAACCATCGGCCGACTGACAAATTGTAAGATTATCGCCAGAGCCGGAACCGGATATGATAACATCGATATCGTCGCCGCCGCGGAAAAGAACATCCCGGTCACCAATGTGCCCGATTACGGCACGGAAGAGGTGGCTGACAGCGCAATCTGTTTAATCTTGAATTTGATGCGCCGCACGAACCATGTATGCAACTGCGTCAAGAACGGCGGCTACCGGTGGCAGGATGCTTTCGGCGCGAAAAGGATTCGGGGAAGCGTCCTGGGAATTGTCGGACTCGGCAGGATTGGCACGGCTGTCGCCCTGCGCGCTAAAGCGTTTGGTTTCGATGTGCTATTTTTTGACCCATATCTTCCCGATGGAGTTGAGAAAGCGTTGGGTATCAGACGGTCAAACACTTTGGCGGAGTTGCTGCAAGAAAGCAAAATCGTCTCACTAAACTGTTCTCTGTCAGATGAAAACAGATATGTGATAGACGAAAAAGCGTTCAAGATGATGAGAAAGGACGCTTACCTCGTCAACACCGCCCGGGGCGGGTTAGTCAGGGAATCCGCTCTGATTGCCGCTTTGGAAAGCGGCGAAATTGCCGGAGCGGCTATCGACGTGTTGGAAAACGAGCCGAATATTAATCCCAAACTCAGAGAAATTCCCAACCTCTATCTGACTCCGCACAGCGCATTCTATTCAGATGAATCCTTCGTGGAGTTGCGCCAAAAATGCGCCCTGGAAGTTAAAAGCGCCTTAACCGGCGGAAAACCGAGAAATGTGGTCAATCGTCATTACTTGCGCATGTCCGAATGACACCTCTAATAGTGCTATAGCCGCTGATTTTGCCGAAGACCAGCGAATGTGCGCCGTGAATCAGCGAACGCGCCAGTTCGAGGTTTAGCGTAGCGAACAGACCACGCTGATATGGAAGTTTGGAATAATAATGTCAAGAATGGTTTTCGATATATAGAAATTCCCCACGCGAAAAAGTAGTGGAATTTGTATTCGATATACTGATTATTACTACAACGAGACTTTAAAAACTGAGGTAAAACACAAGAAAGGATATCCATATTGCAAGAACAACGACGGAGAACTCAGGGACAAGACGTAAATGAGAATGGGAATGAGGGCGAAAGT
>DTYX01000963.1 GCA_012961655.1 Candidatus Poribacteria bacterium | reverse complement strand
TTTGCCTGATAAATCTGTGTGACATCTATGTTGTATTAAGCTACTATGACCAAGCGGAGAAAAAGTTAAGAATAAATACGAAAGGTGAAACAGTAGCAGCAATCACAAATCAAAAACTGAATTTCCGTATCGTCATCGAGAAATTGCACACAATTGATGAGAAGGGACCTACTATCGAAGAATGGAACAGACTGGAAATTAAAAACTATGCAGAAACTTTATCATCTGCTGGAAGAGCATATCAAATTATTCAACAAAAAACGGGCGTTGTTCTGCCTACCATCAGAAGAATCCAAAGAAACGGTGAATTCATTAGACAACATGGAATTGAAGAGTTTGTATATAGAGCGAATCGAAGAAAACGAAGGTCACAAACCTCAGAGCTTTTGACAGTACAGCCCAAAGAACAAATATTAAAAATCGGCAAAGCGAAGCTGGATATAATATTAAAATCCCATTACGGGTTGAATCAGGATATTGAAATTCATTGGACGCCAGACGAAAGTTGGGCTGTAGATGGGAAAATTGTCATTGTGGAGAAGAAGAATAATCCGTCTAAAGAGGATATCAAAGAGGCTTTCTTCAGAAACCTTGCGATACAAAACATCAAGGTGTTAAATACTGATAAGCAAGTTAATTTTGCCATTGGCATTACGGAACCAAAAACAGATGCCATCTGCTTTTCGAGATGTAAGTTCTTCGATAACTGTTCGACAGCAGATTGGTATATTCCCTGCAAATATTTTAATGCTTCTAAACCAGATTTTTCAGGAAAAGAATTTTTGAAGATTGCTTTATTGGAAGCCAATAAAAATGGTTTCCTTTTGTTTTTGATAGGAACGAAAAGCCGAAATGATATATCCGGAGTTCAGGAACAAATTCTGATATATATCTGAAGTCTATGTGGATTCCACTATTCGTCCTTCGGCTCTATCATAAAATTCAATGGTGTCTTTTCCGGTGAAAATAAAATTATTGTAGAATTCGATTTTTTCTTTGATGATTTCCATTAAACTGCTATCAATTTCATAACCGATGCTGTTTCTTCTAAGTTGTCTTGCGACCTTTGTTGTTGTTCCACTTCCTAAGAATGGGTCTAAAACAACTTCGCCGACGTTCGAAAACAATTTGATGATACGATAAGGCAACTCATCTGGAAACGCGGCGGGATAGTTATTCTCTTTATTTTTCGATGGAAGATTATTCACCATATCCCAGACAGTAAGATACCATTTGTTCTTTTGAAATTCTATTATATCAATTTTGGACCGCTCATCCGGTTGAGGATACTTATATTTACCTTTCTGAAAGATTAAAACGCTTTCTTGCAGATTATCCGGATAAAAATACATAGGATACGGATGCTGCAATAGGACTCCGCTTCTTCTGCTGATTCTTATATATCCCTCGGGCTTTCGCCAGATAATTTTATCTCTGTATCTGAATCCAGCATCAAGGAATGTTTTAGTGATATCCGCGACAATAGGGTATTTTTCTCCTTTGACCAGCATATCGTCGCAACTGACAACGGCAATTCTACCATGTTGAAGAACTCTATAACTTTCTTGCGCAAAAGCTGTTATTAGATTGAGATATGTTTCATAATCTTCAAAAAAACCTTGATAATCAAAAGGCGCGTTGAAGTATGGCGGCGAGGTAACCATCAGATGAATCGAATTGTTATCCAGTTCTTCCATTTTCTCGCAACTACCGAAAATAATCCTGTGAGAGGTTGAAATCTCCTCGTTGATATTCGATATGTTTTTGGGCTGAGTTTGTTGCTTGTACTGACTTGGATTCTGAGGCGCTTTAATATGCTTGCTTTTTTCAAGGTACATGGCAAGCTGTTCTTTGAGGAAGCGGCGCTGTCCCCCAGGCGTTTTAGTGGACTCAATGAGATTTTCCTTCTCCATTCGATAAATGGTTGAAGTGCTGACACCTAAAAATTCAGCAGCTTGTTTTGTCGTGAATTTTTCTTCACTCATCAATGACTCCAAAAGTTTCATGGTTT
>DTYX01000962.1 GCA_012961655.1 Candidatus Poribacteria bacterium | reverse complement strand
CTTGTTTGCCTCGTAGTAGCGCAAAAACCACCACAACATTCAATGGAAAGGAAATAATCAATGAAAAACATGAACTCTGAAAATATTAGTAACTTGTTGGAGAAACAGAGAGAACATCTGAGTAGAAGAGAATTTATTCAGAAAACATCCGCTGGCGCCATCGGCGCTAGCTTAGCGATGTGCGGGTGGTGGGATGCAGTTGCACAGGAATTTAAAGAGGATGAATCTCTCCCCAAAGAAGAGTCTTTCACCGCCAAAGACATGAAATATCGCATTTTGGGCAGGACGGAACTGAAAGTCTCAGAAATCAGTTTCGGCGCTATTCAGATTCACAATACAGGTCTAGCGCCTCTTAACAGAGCCTTCGAGTTAGGAGTAAATTACATTGATACCGCTTCAGGCTATGGACGCGGAAATAGCGAGCGGACACTCAGCGAATTTCTCAAAGAACATCGGAAAGATGTCATCGTAGCGACAAAGTGGAGTGGACTTTTAGGCTACAAGAAAGAGGAACCTCACATCACAACCACAAAAGAGGAACTAATAAAATCCACTGAGGACAGCTTGTCGCGCATGCAAACAGATGTCATCGACGTAATTCAAATCCACGGCGCAAAAATGGCTGAACAGGTGAATGCTCCTGTGGTGCAGGAAGCCTTCGATGAACTAAAAAAAGCGGGGAAGGTGCGCTTCCTGGGCGTGACGACCCATACGAATCAACACAAAGTCATCAACGCAGCTGTAAAATCCGGCGCTTATGATGTGGTGCTGGTGGCGTATAATTTCATGTCGCCGAAGAATCACAAGGAAGCGTTGGACAACGCAAAGAAAGCGAACGTCGGTGTGGTCATTATGAAAGCTGTGAAAGCTCTCAGACCGTTGGCGAAATCGACAACCCCCAAGTCAGTGCTATTTCAAGGCGCATTGAAGTGGATTTTGGAACATGATAGCGTCAGCAACATCATACCAACTATGGCAAGTGTTCAGGAAGTAGAGGAAGATATCGTCGCAGTCAGCAAGAAAATGTCTTACGGTCAGCGCCGGGCGTTACAATTCTACGCCCAAGCCATCGACCGCGATTACTGTCGGATGTGCGGTACCTGCACAGAAAACTGTCCACGCGGTGTTGAGGTAACGGATATCTTGCGCTACAGAACTTATTACGTAGCAGATGGCGATACCGCAGGAGCGACTTCGCTATATCGCAGTCTAACAAAAGATCAGACCGTTGCCAATTGTGATAAGTGCGGCGTCTGTAATGATGCTTGCCCATACCATCTGGACGTGGTGGAGAAATTATATCAGGCGCATGCGATGATGGCATAAATGAAATGTGATGCGTGAAACGTGATTCTTATATTCACGTTTCACGTCTTATACTTTAGTGTGAATAAAAAGGAACTGCATCATGAGAATCACTTCGGTTATTATTTTGCTTTTTGCCATAACGTTGCGCTCCTTTGCGGGTCTTACAGAAGAAGACCTCCAGAAGATAGGCTACCTGATAGACAGAAAGCTGGAGCCTATCAAGCTAGATATCGCTGAGATGAAAGCCAAAATGGTGACAAAGGACGAGATTCTCGCTATTAAAGACGAGATTATCGCTATTAAATTGGACATCGCTGAAATGAAAGGCAAAATGGCGACGAAGGATGATATCATCGCTACTAGACAGAATTTGAATGAGAGGATGGATACTCTTTACGGTGTTCTCATCGGCGTGTTGATAGCTATTATCGTGGTTATTTTGAGCATCATCTTTACTCCATTTCTGAGAAAATGGGTTGAGCGACGCGAACAAGTCAGAGTGGAAAATGAACTTGAAGAACTGAAGACTACCAGGGAAGCTGAAGAGAAGAGGAAGGAAACCGCAAGAAGAATAGTTGAGGAAAGACCGGAGTTTGAGGAGGCTTATAAAGCTGTGGGGCTCCTTTAAAGATCAGGCTTTGCGTCGTTTACAACTGGAGAAAAGCATGAAAGAAATTGAAAAATATCTTAACAAAATAATTTTAGGTGATTGTATTGAAATCTTACAAGAATTACCACCAAAATCTGTGGATTTAATTTTTGCTGACCCTCCATATAACTTGCAGTTAGAAAATGAACTCTACAGACCCAATCAAACAAAGGTTGATGGTGTATTCGATGAATGGGATAAGTTTGCTTCAATGCAGGAATATGATAAATTCACAGAAGAATGGTTGAAAGGCTGTAAGCGTGTTTTAAAGGATAATGGAACAATCTGGATTATCGGGAGTTATCACAATATTTATAGAGTAGGCGCTATTATGCAAAATTTGGGGTTCTGGTTTTTAAATGATATTGTTTGGATTAAGACTAATCCAACGCCGAATTTCAAAGGAACTCGCTTTAACAATGCACACGAAACTCTAATTTGGGCGGCAAAAAGTAAAGATTCACGTTACACTTTCCATTACAAAGCGATGAAATCATTTAATGATGATTTGCAAATGAGAAGTGATTGGTATATACCAATTTGTAGCGGAAAAGAAAGAGTAAAAATCAATGGACAAAAAGTACATTCTACACAAAAGCCCGCTGAACTATTATTAAGAGTCATTTTATCAACCTCAAATGTTGGTGATATTATATTAGACCCATTTATGGGAAGTGGAACAACAGGCGCCGTAGCAAAGAGATTAGGAAGGAACTTTATCGGTATTGAAAGAGAAGAGTTTTATGTGAAAGTGGCAACTGAAAAAATAGAAAGAATTAAATCGTTACCAGTTAGATTATTAAATTATAAGATTGAAGAAAAACCACCTAGAGTGCCTTTTGGTAATCTTATTGAAAAAGGTTATGTCAAAATAGGTGAATATTTATACTCTTTTAACAAAAGATTCAAAGCTATAGTTTTAGCAAATGGAAGTATTGAATTAAACGATGGAACTGTTGGTTCGATACATAAAATAAGCGCAATATTATTAAATAAACAGTCAAATAATGGATGGAAATTCTGGTATGTTCTAAGAAATAATAAATTAATTTCAATTGACGAATTACGAAGTCAATATATATCAAAATTTTATTCAAAAAAAGTTGAAGCAGCAGAATATAAAGAAAAAATGATGAATTTT
>DTYX01000961.1 GCA_012961655.1 Candidatus Poribacteria bacterium | reverse complement strand
CTTTTAGACCTTTTGTCTTTCACTTCTTTGCGTTGAACATAAGAAGATAATCTCATAACTAAACGAGATGAGTATAATCAATCCCTAATTAAATTCCCTTTTCTGGAAAGATAAAATTGATATGAACAGAACAACCGCGGTATAAAGAACCGCATAAAGGACTACGTTAAGGATGTAGGTAGCGCTGATGTTAATCCCATGTACCGCTTCCGTTCTGATGTTGAAATTACTGAAATTTGGCAGTATGTAATAGCATAAATTGATTAAATAGTGGGAAAATTTGCCTTGTGTGTCTTGCACAATCTCCTTTAAGTCCGACGTGAGATGTCCGATAATGTAGATGGCTAAAGTAAAAATAGCGCTCAGAGTGGGAGAAGAGAAGGTGGAGAATAGCAAAGCGATGGAGGTCAACAGAATCAGTTCGCAGAATATCAATAAGACCGCTTTTGGCAGTGATAGACTTAGTGAATAACCTTTCCAGCATATAACGACAAATAAAAAGAAGGACATCACAGCGACATTTACAAGCAATGTCAAGCAGAGACCGAAATATTTGCTTAACAAAAATTCATAACGATGCACAGGTTTCGAGATAATGGTGTAAACTGTTCTTCTATCAATCTCCTTGTAGACCAAGCTGACCCCCACTAAAATAGCAGTAAGAACCCCAAAGAAGGAGATAGCGGCAAGACCGATATCTTTGATAAATTTCTCATTTTGTCCGATGCTCAAGTCACCTATAAGCACGGATGCAACGATAACTAGCAGGGCAAATATTAGCAGATTATAAAAGATTTTATCTCTGATAGCTTCCTTAAATGTATTCAATGCAATAGCTTTTATCTTCATCTTTTATTCCACTTTTCTGGCGAAGAGTTCATCTAGCGATTCTGTGCGCGGTATCAATGAAAGCAGTTTAGCGCCTTGCTGAATGACGATATCTTGAGCTTCTTTCAATGCAACTTCGTCGGAGATGTTGAGAATAATCCGATTACCTCTTTCGATGCTTTCCGAAGCTAATTCCTTAATTTTAGCTTTACTGGTTTCATCCAGCCCTTCGATACTCATCTCGACCAGTTGTTTTCTAACACCCAGCAGTTCATTTAATTGCCCGACACCGTGGAGCTTTCCTTGCGATAAGATTGCCGCTCTATCGCAAATCTCTTCAACATCAGAGAGAATATGGGAGCTATAAATCACCGTTTTTCCGTCAGCCTTTAACCGCAAAATAACGTCTCGCATCTGTTTGCGACCAATTGGGTCTAAACCGGACATAGGTTCGTCGAAAAAAACCAATTTAGGCTCATTAATCAACGCCTGGGCAACTCCTATTCTTTGCAACATACCGCGCGAAAATTTTCTGAGTTGTACCGATGCGGCATCTTGCAACCCGACTAGCTCTAAAAGTTCTGACACGCGTCTTTTCCTGGCTTGCTTGCTGAGATTGTAAAGTTGACAATAAAAATCTAAAAATTCGCGCGCTGTAAGGTAGTCATAGAAATATGGCTGTTCAGGTAGAAAACCTATCTCTTTTTGAGAACTGATATCCCTTATGTTATTTCCTAATAACCATGCCTCTCCTGAGGTAGGACGAAGCAATCCTACAAGCAGTTTAAAAGTGGTTGTTTTACCGGCGCCGTTGGGGCCCAGATAGCCGAAAATTTCACCCTCTTCGACTTCAAGACTTAAGGAATCAAGAGCTACTGTTCGTATTCGCCTGATACCCGTAAGACGAAGCCGGTGAGCGAAGTGAAGTGAGTCCCGATTCGTCGGGACGAACGCGAAGCCACTTCTAAATACCTTAGTTAATTCGACTATTTTTACTGCTGGCATCACATTGATTCTCCTTACGTTAGCCCGACAGAGATGAAGAACCGATCCATTCGCTTTATTTAACCCGCCATCATCTGGCCCATACTAAATACTGGAAGATACAATCCCAACAATAATCCACCTACAATAACCCCTATTAAAACTGTCAGTATTGGCGTCAGCGCCGCGCTAAGATTTTCGACACTTCTATCAACCTCTTCTTCATAGATGTCAGCGATGTGATTTAGCATCTCAGGCACTCTGCCAGACTTTTCTCCAGAATGAATCATCTGAATCACCAATGGTGGGAAGATTCCACTTTCAATAAACGGTTTAGAAAGATTCTCACCTCTATTGACACTTGCCTTTGCTTCTTTCAAAATTTTCGCTAAAACTTTATTCTTCGCTGCGTTGCTGACAATCTCTAAGGATTCAAGCCAATCCACACCGCTCACAAAAAGGAGGCTTAAAGTACGTGAAAAACTGGCTATAGCTATTTTTCTAAGGACAGGACCAAAAATGGGCGATTTTAACTTAATATTATCCCAAATGTATCTCCCTTTCTTGCTTCCGATAAATAGTTTGAAAGCTATCACTAATAATATAATCGCTATAATGAAGATTAAACCTCTTATTCCCTGCACAGCATTACTAGCAGCAACCAGCATCTGTGTTGGTTTGGGTAGGTTGCTTACACTTCCATACAGTTCCATAAATTTGGGCACAACAAATTTAATCAGGCTGAAACTTAGCACTATAGCAAAGATAAGAGTCATTAGTGGAGGTATGAGCGCTGACTTAATCTGATGCTTAATCTTTTCACTTTTCTCTATCTCTGTTGCTATATTAGAAAGGATAGTGCCGTACGAGCCGCTGGACTGGGCGGCTTCTATCATGCTAACGTATAGATGGTTAAAAACCTTCGGATGGCGAGAGAAAGCCTGCGCTAAATCCTTACCTTCTTCCACATCCTCTTTAACCTCTGAAAGTACATCTCTGAGAGTTGGATTTTCACTTTGCTCTTCCAAAATTCTTAAACATTCAGTGATATCCATCCCCGAATTCAGCATTGCGGCAAATTGGCGGCTAAATATCATCAACTCTTTTGGCTTGACTTTCGATCTGAAAATTGTAATCTCAGAGAGTTTCCCTATTCGAGCGGTTTTTCCGGAGACTGGGGATACCGAAGTGACAAAAAGCCCCTTTTCCCGCAGTTGCCTTACCAAAAATGGCATCGTATCCGCTTCAAGTCTACCTTTTCGAATATTTTTCCATTTATCTCGAGCAACATATTCAAAAACAGGCATTATTTCATCCTCCTACGTTCGTACTGTTCAAGACTTATTTCACAGAGCAGTTAGAAAAATATTGACCAAAAGAGGGTCTAAAATCGTGTTTGCTGACTTTTCCACTTCTCGTTTAGCAATCTCTCGGGCTCCCACTGGTTGACTATTCAAAAGCGCATTCTCGTACATTTCAGCGACAGCTACAATTCTTGCGCTCAAGGGAATTTCATCTCCCTTTAAACCATCCGGGTATCCAGTGCCATCATAATTTTCATGATGATGTCGTATTATCGGCGCCGCACCACTCAGAAGGGCAATATTCTCAACCATGTTCGCGCCTATAACGGGATGAGACTTTACGTTTCCCCATGCGTCATAGTTATCATTATAAGAGAATTCAAGTTGCACATATTCATTCTTCTGCTGTTCAAGGATGCCTATGTCATGCAAGGCTGCTCCGTAATATAGGTCATCAAAATCTTTGCCGCTAATCTCAAGATTTTGTCCTATTGTAGTGGCTATTTCAGCGACTCGCCAACAATGACCTGAAGACATTATACCCATTATGATACCAATAGACTCTATTGCTTTGACAAAAATTTCAACAGCATTAATGACAAAATTTTGCTGGTCTTCAATAATTCTCGCGTTTTTAATCACAATAGCTATTTGGGTTGCCAAAGTGGAGAATAATTTCAAGTCTACCTCAGTAAATGTAGAGTTTTCAATTCTATTTATCGCTTCAAGCACGCCTATAACCTCGCCCTCTAAAACTATAGGGACACACAGAATACTTTTGGTTTTAAAACCTGTCATGCTATCGACAGTGCCCGAAAACCTTGCATCAGAATTAGTATCTGGGATAATCATAGGTTCACCGGTTTGGGCAACCAACCAAGCGATACCGTCTGTCACTAAAGTTTTTTGCAGAATCGGAGCTTTTTCCCCTGAAGCAGCTTTAAAATATAGATATAACTTCTCATCATCAAAAAGTAGGATTGAGCTCTCTTCAGCGAAAACTAAGCTGCTAGCGGAAGTGTTAATTTTGTATAAAATAGAATCTACATCCAAACTAGTGCTTAAATCCGTAGTAATATCCAAAAGCTTTTGCAAATCTTCGTCACTGTTTTTTTTATTACCCATTAAATCTCCTCCTAGTTAGCAAATGTCGATTTATGAAAATCGACCTTCGTGGTTAAATTTCATTGAAATCTTTATATCTCTTGAGTAATCTTCATTACCTCTTCAAATGTGGTTATTCCCATTGCAACCTTTTCGAACCCATCCTCACGTAATGTCCTCATTCCATTTTTCATCGCGGCTTCTTTAATTTCATAAGCAGTAGCCCCTTTTATTATTAAATCCCTAACTTCATCATCGATAACCATCAGTTCATGAATGCCAGTGCGTCCTTTTAATCCACCATTATTGCATATATTACAACCTTCCCCTTTACATAATTGTAAGTTTGAAGTATCTACTCTGTGAGATTCTAAAAGCTTTACCTCTTCTTCTGGAAGCTCTATTAGAACCTTGCAGTTTTTACATATGGTATGTATGAGCCGTTGAGCAATTATAAGTTCGACAGAATCAGCAATTAAAAATGAGTCAACACCAAGATCTATAAGCCGGGTGATGCAACTTGGGGCATCGTTTGTATGTATGGTACTGAAGACTAAATGACCTGTCAGCGCCGCCCGGATAGCAATGGAAGCCGTCTCCTGGTCCCGCATCTCCCCGACCATGATAACATCCGGGTCCTGTCTGAGAAAAGATTTGAGCGCTTCTGCAAACGTTAAACCAACCTCTTCTTTGGTCTGAACTTGAACGATTCCCTCTATATTATACTCTACAGGATTTTCAGCCGTAAGAATTTTTTTATCGGGCGACTTAATTGTATTGAGAGCAGAAGAGAGTGTGGTGCTCTTGCCGCTTCCAGTGGGTCCACTCACTAAAATCATACCGTACGGTTTTCTAATTGCAGTTTCAAAAAGCTTCAGATTTTCCTCACGAAATCCTAAATCTGATAAAGGCATCATAGCGCTGCTTTTGTCGAGAATACGCATAACAACACTCTCTCCCAAAATTGTGGGAATAATTGAGACGCGCAGCTCAATTTTCTTGTTAAAGAAGTTGAGCGGTCCGATGCGTCCATCTTGAGGAACTCTTCTCTCCGCTATATTTGCTTTCGCCAGAATCTTGATTCTCGTCACAACGGGATTATGCAAAACTTTAGGTATAGGTTGTCTATACTGTAAATCCCCATCTATACGGTACCGCAGGGCAGTTTCTCGAGAGAACGGTTCAATATGAATATCGCTTGCGCCTTCCTTAACTGCTTCAGCGATGATTCGCCATACGAGAGAGATTATATACGATTGCTGAGCTTCTTTTGCTGCGCCGGCTAAGTCAATTTCAAGTTCGTCTTCTTCGGAGGCGGCCATATATTGCTCAATCTCTT
>DTYX01000960.1 GCA_012961655.1 Candidatus Poribacteria bacterium | reverse complement strand
TTATATACCGTGCGGGAATTCACCAAAACTCCCGCTGATATTGCAACAACGATGAAGAAGGTAAGCGAGATTGGCTACAAAGCGGTACAATTGTCGGCGCTCGGGCCAATGGAACCGAAGGAACTGAGGAAGGTTGTGGATGGTGAAGGATTGACCGTCTGCGCTACACATACGGACTATGAACGAATGCGTGACAACCCGCAGGCTGTCATCGAGGAACATAACATCTTAGGATGCAAGCACGCCGCTATCGGCGGTTTGCCAGGCGAATACCGCAACGCTGAAGGTTTTGTGAAGTTCGCCAAAGAAGCTTCCGAAGTGGCGAGGAAACTCAAGGAAGACGGCTTGACCTTTTCCTATCACAACCACAGCTTTGAGTTGGAGAGATTCAACGGGCGCACCGGACTCCAAATTCTTGACGAGGAGAGTGACCCCGAAGTTTTCAACTTCGAGATTGATACCTATTGGATTCAACATGGTGGCGGCGACCCGGTGGCATGGATTAGAAAAATGAAAGGACGCATGCCGCTTGTGCATCTCAAAGACATGGCCATGCGCGGCAGTCAGCAGTTATTCGCTGAAGTAGGCGAAGGCAATCTCAATTGGCCGGCGATTCTGGACGCCTGCAAGGAATCTGGCGCCGAATGGTACATCGTTGAACAAGACACCTGCCAGCGCGACCCGTTCGAGAGCCTCGCGATTAGCTTCAGAAATCTCAAAGCGATGGGGATTGATTAGAAAAAAATCTGTTGAAAAAATCGTTTAACTTCTAATGTTGAACGAAGTCAAAAATCACGCGGCTTCTCAAACTGGAAGGTTGGATGATTGGATGGATGAGTGGAAGTCCCAGCCTTCCATCCATCCATTATTCCATTCTTTAGTATATTTACCTTTTTCAGACACGCTCTGAGATATTCTGGAGTGTGTAAAGTCATTGCACAAGAGGTGACTCCAATGCCCGATGCGAAATTTGTTGACGAAAATTTAGTCCATCATATCTGGGATGACCAACATTTTTCAAATGCGAACTTACGCGCTACTGACGGTAGAGAGATTCAGATTCTCAAAACGGGATTCTGGAACGGGGATGCAGGACCTGACTTCGTGCAGGCAGAGGTCATCATTGACGGCAAGCTTTATTTGGGTGACGTCGAAGTTCATGTCAAATCCTCAGAGTGGCAGGTTCATGGACATCATGCCGACTCCAAATATAACAACGTCATCATACACGTTGTCCTGTGGGATGATGCGATTAACCTCCGGACGGAAAAACAGAACGGTGAGAAAATTCCAACGTTAGCATTGTCCGAATGGTTGGATGAAACCATCGGAAAATTGCTCGACGATTTTCATCAGAAGCCGATGGAAAATCTTACTAACATAGCCCAAAAAGATTGCCGGGCAAATAGTGTACAACTCAACTTAGATAAACTAACGGAAGTTTTGGAAAGCCTGGGACAGGAGCGATTCATTGAAAAAACTGAAAATGTTCAGAAGCGTTTTAAAGATTCCGACCTCGAACAGGTTTTGTATGAAGGCGTTATGGAGGCTCTGGGGTATTCCAAAAACCGAGAACCTTTTCTCCAACTGGCGAAGAAAGCGCCTTTCACTCAATTGGCGGGAAAGCATATCGAAGAGATTCAAGCGATTCTCTTCGGAGTCGCCGGCTTGCTGCCTAAGGTGGATATCGAAGCAGATGCCAATCCCATTGATGACGATGCATCAGAATATATCGCACGTCTAAGAGATTTGTGGAGCACCGCAGACGAAAGTTATAAATCTCAACAGATGCAGGCTGAACAGTGGAAATTCTTTCGTCTTCGCCCAGGCAACTTTCCGACAAGACGCATCGCGGGCATCAGTCATATTCTGACAAACTGTAAGGATGGCAGTTTGATGTTGAGATTTCTGCCGTTGATTGAAGAAGCCGTCGCGCACAAAAAAAGGCCTACCGCTTCACTGCGCCTGCCCTCGAACGAAGTGAAGGGTTCGAGCGCAGGCCTTGAGCGAAGCGAAGGGATAAAACAAATCTACAAAAAACTATGGGGCGTCATGATGCCCAAAGCCTCAGGTTATTGGGCTGAACATAGCACATTTAGCGGCAAAGCGCATAAGAGAACAGTGTACTTGATAGGCAAAGAACGAGCCGCGGATGTTTTGGTCAACATCGTTCTGCCTGTGGCTTATCTGTGGGCGGAGCGAGCCCAAAGCCGCCAATTGACAGAAGCAGTGCAACTGCTTTACGATAAACATCCCAAACTACAAGACAACGTCATCACCAATCAGGTGATTCAGCAGCTTTTCCCGGAAAAGCGAATGGCACGGTCAGTAATCAATACGGCAAAACGACAACAGGGACTGATTTATCTTTACAAAATGTTTTGTAGCAGTCGCATCTGTGATATGTGTCCGATTATAGGGGATACGCAGTACTGCACTGTTAAATAAATTATGATTGGTTTGTAGTAAGGCAATTCATTGCCGTTTTTTGACGCGCAATCAATTGCGCTA
>DTYX01000959.1 GCA_012961655.1 Candidatus Poribacteria bacterium | reverse complement strand
GAAATAATAAATTATTCTAATATTGCAAGGGAAACAGGTGTTGCATCAAAAACAATAAAAGAGTATTATCAGATTTTAGAAGATACACTTATTGCTTTTTCTGAAATATCTTCATAAGCCCAGTCAATAATAGTACCAACAGAAGCATCTGCATTAGCTTTGAATTGAATCCACCCATAATGGATATTTACGATGGTTTTAGCACCGAATCGCTGACCGCTGATGAAAGTCAATACGATGGACTGTTATATGATACGGAATCGAAACGTTCCCTCATATTCGGTTTTTTAACCTTTAAAAAGTGGTGGTCGGCGGTCAACATTGGATACAGTACCAGTCTTCAAGTGGATAAAGATTCGAGAGGGATTAATCATTGGAGTCTTTATCATAAGTGCG
Source organism: Candidatus Poribacteria bacterium (assembly GCA_012961655.1). Taxonomy (GTDB): domain Bacteria; phylum Poribacteria; class WGA-4E; order DTYX01; family DTYX01; genus DTYX01. The sequence continues at coordinate 3,762 of DTYX01000959.1, read as the reverse complement.
AAAATAAAGTCTGTAAAGTAGGCGAAGAGTTATTTTCCGAACCAGTTTATCTGAATTTCAGTAGCCCCATCGAAGAAGGGCAGAAACTGTATACCCAATTAGTCGCTAAATTAATGGACGCCATTTCATTAGATGCAGTTTATTCAGGTTGGCTTCATTGGCGGAACGCTTTACAAGAACTGAAAGCAGATACAGTTATCCGGAATGCGGATTGGATAACCAGGCATCCGGAGTTTTACCCAATTATGCCCAAGGGAATGGAATATATTCAACTCGACTTGGGATGGCAGAAATGGTATGGTTGTAACGAGGCTGACCCAGAGCGGTTCCCTAATGGAATGAAATGGATGGCGGAACAGATTCATGCCAGAGGTTTAAAAGCGGGAATTTGCATCGTTCCTTTCTGCGCGACGCCGGACGCCCCCATAACCCAATCACATCCTGAGTATATGCTGCATGATTCCGAAGGAGAGATGGTTCATGTATTTGACCAGGAAGTTGATGCGGAATTCGTTCTCTTAGACTCATCGCATCCAGAAGCGCAGGAATATATCCAGAGCAGAATCCGCCAAATTATCGATGATTGGGGATATGATTTAATCAAGGTGGATTTACTCTCTTACGCACGCGGGCCGGATGCTGACATCGCCGATGTTGTTTACTATGATAATTCTTTGACTTCGATAGAAGTATATCGTTTGGGGATAAACTTACTGAAGGAGGTTATCGAATCAAGTCCACGGGAGGTCATTCTAACTTCTTGCTGCGCGTGCAATAGTCCAGGTATTGGCATTCTCCGTTCGAACTATAGTAGTGTTGGTCATCTACGTCGATTGGCAAATCAATTTTGGGAGGACAAAATCGGTTTTAAAAGGCTCATCAGAGCTTGGGCATCGCGTTTTCATCTCAATAATACCGTATGGACAAATGATTTTGGGGCTATAATACTAGGGAATTCTCATCCATTGAACGAAGCGTTAGTCATTATTACAGCATCCGCTTTGAGCGGAGGAATTGTCTCCATAGGTGACGACCTCACGAAGTTAGAATCTGAGCGCGCTGCGTTATTTTCTAAAATATTGCCGCTTTACGGTGAAACAGCCGAATTAATTGAGTTTTATAATGACGACTATCCACAGATCTGGAATTTGAAAGTGAACACATCGTTTGACAACTGGAATGTTGTGGGGATATTCAACTGGAGTGACGAACTTCAGGATATATCTTTTGAACTTGAGCGAATCGGTTTATCATCATCAAAGTCATTTTTGATTCATGAATTCTGGAGTAAAGAATACATTGGCGAATTTCAGCAAAATGTGACGATTTTTGATATACCTCCTCGTTCTGTTAAACTACTGTGTATTCGTGAGATGGGAGACGTGCCAAAGTTACTCTCTACAGATACACACTTTACTCAAGGAGGGATAGAAATTCTTTCAGAGGGCTGGGATGCTAGCAGCCAAACTTTCCTCGCCGTTTATCGAAATCCCAGAGGAAGCGGAAGTAGTTTGTTCATCTATGTTCCAGATGACTATGTTCCAGCTTCAATGGCTTGCTTTGGCACAGAATACAGCTTTCAATGGAATCAGCCCATCCACCGCATCAACCTGGCGCCAACAACAAATCTGGTGAATTTAAGTGTTCATTTCGGCAAAACGTCAGGTTGATTAAGAAACCCGTTTTCTCGGAGAAAACGGGTTTCTTCAAATTAATCTTCCACTTCGACGATAACTTCTACTTCAACCGGAATGCCGCCGGGCAATTGCTGCATGCCGACTGCCGCACGCGCATGTTTGCCCTTGTCTCCGAAGACTTCAACAAAAAGGTCTGATGCGCCATTTACTACTTTGGGTTGGTCGGTGAAATCCTCAGTGCAATTAACAAAGCCGACGACCTTTACAAATTGCTTCACTTTGTCCAAATCGCCTATAGCGCCTTTAATTGTGCTAATTAGGCACAAAGCAGTCTGTCGAGCCGATTGATATCCATCCTCTATGGTTAAATCATCGCCCACTGTGCCCTTATAGAGTTTTCCTTCGCCGCTGCCAGGGCCATGTCCTGAGACGAACAGTAAATTCCCTGCCCTCACCGCGGGAACATAATTCGCAACAGGTGTTGGCAGTTCAGGCAATGTTAGATTTAATCCTTCTAATCTCTTTTCAATTTTCATACAATCCTCCTGTAATTTAATTTTCCTTATAGTGCGTTTGGACAAATGAATGTCTTTTCAAGTTTGTATAGTACCATGTTAACGCGCGATATGTCAAGGAAGAAGAAAGTCCAATCGCCTTAGGGAATTTAATCACCTTTCACCCCCGATTCTCGCCTGTCCCGAGAATCGGGGAGATGTTCCACATGATAGCACAATGGCATCCGCCATTTTGAAAAAACTTGACAAAAGAGATGTTGTATGAGATAATTTTAAGAGGATTTAAACGGTAGCCGAATTTGCTAAAAATTCGGGGGCTGGTTTTCCCGAAGTCTTACGACTTCGGCTACGGCATCCTCCTTTCCTAAAGGGGGCAGGGGGATTTTACGATTCAGCATGATGATTAATCATAATGTCAAGAATTGCACTTAACTTTATCCGCATGGGTGTTGGAGCTCCGCGGCTCTATAGTAATTATCTTGACTTTGATAAATTATCTTGAGAGGAAAATATGAATTTAGGATTAGGAGTAGACACCGGCGGAACGTACACAGACGCCGTGATTTTGGATTTCGATTCTGGACGCGTTTTGCGCAAGGCAAAAGCTCTGACGACAAGATATGACCTGACCGTCGGAATCGCGAATTCTATCGAAGGTTTAGGTGAAATAGAAACAGAGGAGATTAAACTGGTCTCAGTTTCCACTACGTTGGCGACTAATTCCGCTGTGGAAGGACGCGGTGGACGGGTTTGCCTGTTGGCTATCGGATACCATCCCCGAATGCTAAAGGAATACGGGCTTGATGCTGCGAATGTTAAATCGGTGCATCTAATCAGCGGCGGGCATGACATTATGGGCGAAGAGTTGATGCCATTGGATGTGGCTGAGGCGGAGCGGGTGATTGCAGAAACAAAGGATGCCGTGGACGCTTATGCCGTTTCGGCTTACGGCGGGGTACGAAATCCCGTCCATGAAATTCAAATGAGAGCTCTGATTTTGCGCCAAACTGACCATCCCGTTGTCTGCGGACATCAATTGACCAGTCAGTTGAACGCCGTTAAACGAGCGGCGACCGCAGCGCTCAATGCCCGATTGATGCCGCTCATCAGCGATTTGGTTAAAGCGATGCAACGGGTATTGGCTGACAGGGAAATTTCTGCGCCGTTAATGATTGTCAAAGGCGATGGACATATCATGAACACGAAGGTATCGGTGGAACGTCCCGTCGAAACACTTTTATCCGGCCCAGCCGCTAGCATCGTCGGCGGGCGTTATCTTTCCGGCGTTGATGAAGGGGTCATCATTGACATGGGTGGCACGACAACTGACATCGCTGTCCTGCGCGCCGGCGAACTGGCGATAAGCCAGGATGGCGCATCAGTAGGGGGTTGGCGCACTTGCGTGCGAGCGGCGGACATACGTACCGCTGGAATCGGCGGGGATAGCCATGTTCTGCTGGATGAAAACGGCATCATACTCAGTCCTAAGCGAGTTATTCCATTATCCCTCGCGGCGACGTTTCATCATCAAGTTCTGGATGAATTGAAAATCCTTGAAGCTTCGAGGCTAACCTCGATTTTAGTGCCGCCGTGTGATTGCCTTCTCAAAT